>DGFF01000080.1 GCA_002391545.1 Candidatus Fermentithermobacillaceae bacterium UBA3907
AGTCAGCTGCTCTACCAACTGAGCTAGTGGTGCACCTTAGCATACTTAATATAACTGGCGTATCGTGATTTGTCAATGTCAGAAATAGAAATTTATTGCCTGGCATTTCTATTTTATGACACTTTCTGGGCTTAGTATCCGTTCTGGAGCAGATGATTACCCGATATCGGAATCCCCAAAAAGCTCACCCACCTTGGCATCTCTGTTTTTGTTACAACATCTGATGGTATTTTTCCTTCAAGGAATCTCCGCAAGTTAGTAAGGCGCAGTATCATAGCCAACGCTTTTTGTAATTACATCATTACAGAATTATATTGATAACTGTCGATATGCTTGATAGAATCATTATATCAAGAACCTTCGATGTGATTGACACATATGAATATGTTCAGGAGGCACTCTTATGAAACATTCATATGCAGACTATGTTCCTGCAATGAAGGCCTTGTCAGATGAAACACGACTAAAGATCATTGATATGCTTTCATGTGGAGAAATGTGCGCGTGCGAAATCTTAGAAGAGCTCAGCATTTCCCAACCCACTCTTAGCTATCATATGAAAATTCTGTCTGAATCTGGCCTTGTAAATGCAGTACGTGATGGGGCTTGGATGAGGTACACATTAAGAAAGAAGGAATTCGACGAGCTTAAAGCTTTCTTGCAGTATATAACAAGCGACAAGGAAGACTGTATTTGCAGAAAGCGGAAAGATGAAAAACCTGATGAACGGTGTTGTTAGGAAGCCGCTGACATCAAGTAGAGATTCTTTGGCTTATATTGCGAATCAAGAGAAAGGGCTATCATGATATGGAAACCTTGAATGTAACCTGGGATTTCTTTCAGAACACCCTACTAGGCATGAAATGGCTAAACGACTTAGTTGGCAGTGGACTTAATTCGTTGGGCCTTAACACAACCAATCGTTGGGTTGGAAGTGTTCAGTTTTTTGTTTATGACGTCATCAAGATTACCCTGCTCTTGTGTTTTCTGGTTTTTGCAATCAGCTATATACAAAGTTATTTTCCCCCTGAACGCAGCAAGAAGATATTAGGGCGTTTTCGTGGCATAGGAGCGAATGTGATTGCCGCCCTGCTGGGAACAGTAACACCGTTTTGTTCATGTTCGTCAATACCGCTCTTCATAGGTTTTACGTCCGCAGGTTTGCCTTTGGGAGTGACGTTTTCCTTTCTCATATCTTCACCTATGGTAGATTTGGGATCTCTTGTGCTACTGATGAGTATCTTCGGTACAAAGGTTGCCGTCGTATACGTGATCGTTGGCCTCATATTGGCTGTAATTGGCGGCACGGTCATTGAACAGCTTCGCATGGAAAGATATCTCGAAAGCTTTGTCCTTGCTGCTAACAGGGTAGATCTGGAATCTCCTGATTTAACAAGAAAAGACCGGCTAGCTTATGCCTTAGAGCAGACGCTCTCAACCTTCAGCAAGGTACTCCCGTATATCCTAATAGGAGTCGGCATCGGCGCGATCATTCATAACTGGATTCCTGAAGGATGGGTATCGACTCTACTTGGAAGCAATAACCCCTTTGGCGTAGTACTGGCCACGCTTATTGGCGTCCCGATGTATGCGGACATTTTCGGCACCATTCCCGTGGCGGAGGCGTTGTTTGCTAAGGGTGCGCAACTTGGAGTAGTACTCTCTTTTATGATGGCTGTGACCACGCTTTCCCTACCCTCAATTGTTGTGCTGCGGAAAGTGGTTAAGCCCAAGCTTCTGGGTCTTTTCATTGCAATCTGTACCCTCGGAATCATGATTATCGGCTATCTGTTCAATGAAGTCCAAGTGTTGATAGTCTAGGAGGCAACAGAAGATGGCAGACAGAAAGAAAGTGGTCGTTCAGTTTCTCTATTTAGATCTTGATACCTGTGACCGCTGCATCGCAACAGAGAAAGCGCTTGATGATGTAATGAAGTCACTCACTCCGGCACTCGGCATTGCTAGTTTCGAAGTAGAATACAACAAAATCCAGATGAAAACAGCGGAGATTGCAGAACGGTTCAGGTTCGTCTCTTCGCCAACGATTCGTGTCAACGGTAACGATATCTGCCAATTTGTCGCGGAGAACAGCTGCGGATGCTGTAGTGACATAAGCGGAACTGAGGTGGACTGCCGGGTGTTTGAGTATAACGGAGAGCTATATGAGGTTCCTCCAAAAGAAATGCTTGCTGAAGCAATACTGAAATCGGTATTCGGGCACGCTGAAACTGGTTGTTCATGCGGAGAATATGAACTGCCCAAGAACCTGAAAGGGTTCTATGAAGGAAGGAAAACTAAATCTAGCTGGTCTTGTGGGAAGGATTGCTGTTAGTCACAGGAACACGCTGCCTTAAGTGGTAATTCTTGTGGAGTTTTGCGTGTATTGATCACGACCGCAAACCAATATGACATAAGGAGGGATTCTCTTGGCATTGTTCGCCAAGAAAAACAGGACGGACGCTTCATCTTGTTGCTGCAGTAGAAACTATAGTCCAGAGGACATGGCAAAAGCGGAAGCCGCGAAATCACAAGGTTCAAGGATCAAGATACTGGGAAGCGGATGTGCCAAGTGTAACCAACTTGCTGACGCCGCAAAGGCAGCGTTGGAACAGCTCGGCATGGATGCCTCTGTTGAACACGTAACTGATTTTGCCCAGATCGCAGTCTACGGTGTGATGACCACCCCTGCTCTTGTAGTCGATGGGAAAGTCGTTTCTTATGGCAAGGTGCTCAAAGCCGATGAGATTGTCAGAATCCTGCAGAGAGTGATGGAATAAGAAGTGGGAGTGTTAGGGGGAGATCACATTATGGAAAAAGGTCGTACCGAAGGGATAGGTTTTTTTGAAAGATATCTGACACTGTGGGTTGCGCTTTGTATGGTGATAGGAGTCTTGATCGGCAGGTATCTGCCGGGCATCCCTGGTTTTCTCCGACGTTTCGAGTATGCAAACGTGTCGATTCCTATTGCAATACTGATCTGGCTCATGATATATCCAATGATGCTAAAAGTGGATTTCCAAAGCATTAAGGATACACGTAAGAACCCTAAGGGGCTTCTTGTCACGTGGATAACCAATTGGCTGATAAAACCCTTCACCATGTTTATCATTGCGAGGCTATTCTTCTTCGTGGTCTTTAAGTCTCTGATTCCAGCAGAGCTAGCGCAAGCTTATCTTGCTGGCGCAATACTCCTGGGAGCAGCCCCGTGCACGGCAATGGTGTTCGTGTGGAGTCATTTGACAAATGGCAACCCAGCCTACACAGTCGTACAAGTGGCGACAAACGACCTGATTATTCTTGTGGCCTTCACACCTATAGTTGCGTTTCTATTAGGTGTAAGCGGTGTAACCATACCCTGGGACACTCTAATTCTTTCGGTGGTTTTGTTCGTTGTCATCCCGCTGGCTGGTGGGGCAATCACGCGCAATTACATTACAGCGAATCGTGGACTTGATTACTTTGAAAACAGTTTCTTGCCGAGATTCAGCAGCGTCACGATCGTTGGTCTATTGCTGACACTGATACTGATCTTTTCGTTCCAGGGAGATGTGATCATCAATAATCCTCTTCATATTGCATTAATTGCTGTACCGTTAGTCATTCAGACTTTTCTCATCTTCGTCATCGCATATCTAACAAGCAAAGCTATAAAGCTTCCACATGATATAGCGGCACCTGCAGCCATGATCGGTGCATCCAACTTCTTTGAATTAGCGGTTGCCGTGGCAATCTCATTGTTCGGTACACAAAGCCCCGCTGCACTTGCTACGATTGTGGGAGTCCTTACAGAAGTGCCTGTCATGTTGATGCTCGTAAGAATAGCGAATAACACAAAGCACTGGTTTTCTACAAAGAGCCAAATAACCTGAGGAATCAGCATACATGACGCTCTCGCGTCATACGGCTCTTGTCATCCAATCGCTGGCCTTGCGCGGCTCTGTCAGCGGTAGGATACCCCCGGCAGCGGCCTTTACTCTTGCGAGAGCGTTCGCACGAAGCTCGAGGAAAAACGATTCCAAAATGCTTCAGTCAAACCGGTTTTCGTAGATGAAACACTCCTAAACAACTGATCGTAGCTATATTAGCAATCGCTAAGAACAATATCCACTCAATGTACCTACCAAATAATAAATAGAGGCTTTTTGCATTCATTACCTCGATGTTTTGAGTTATACTGCCTTTTTCACCATATCCAAGTTCTGCAATAAT
>DGFF01000084.1 GCA_002391545.1 Candidatus Fermentithermobacillaceae bacterium UBA3907
ACGGTGTATGTTCTCAGTGTATTGAAACCCTTGAAAATCAGATGACAAATACTTGCATCATCTGTGGTATCCCTTTGGCTTCTCCTTTGACTTTATGCCAGACATGTCGATTGAATATGTACTACTTCGACAGGGCAAAATCTGCAGGGATTTATAAGGGACTTCTCAAGGATGCGATTCTTAGGATGAAATATCGAGGTGAGCGCTGGCTATCCAGGCCCTTGGGGCATCTCCTTTCTAATGTGGCTGTTTCTATGGGTAGTGTGGATATGGTCGTTCCTATACCGCTTGAGCCGTCTAGTATGGAGAAAAGGGGATACAATCAAGCTAAAGACCTGGCCCTTTATGTATCGTATAAAATAAAAGTGCCTTTGTTCGATATTTTGATAAGAGAGGGTAAAAAGGATCGTCAGGCCAAATTGAAAAAACTGAGTAGATGGGAAAATCTAAGAGATACAATGAAAGTAGAAACCGGTTGTGAGATACCTGGTTCTATTGTGTTGTTAGTAGACGACGTAATGACTACAGGCGCCACTCTTGATGAAGGGGCGAGAGCCCTCAAACAGGCAGGAGCGGAAAAAGTGTTATGCGCTACTCTTGCCAGAACGGTTAGATACTGAGGTAGCAATTATTGAGGGAAGAAGTGATAAACGTGGCGATTCAAAACTGCAAAAAGTGCGGAAAACTTTTTGTTAGTGCAGGCCTGTCAATTTGCGAAGACTGCGTAAAAAAAGAAGATGAGCAGTTCGAAATCGTAAAACAATACTTGTTGGAAAATCCTAGGTCTTCTGTGATAAAAGTGAGCGAGGCAACAGGTGTTCCAGTTGAAACGGTCACTGAATTTATGAGGCAAGGGCGGTTGATTGGGATCGAACCAGACGATGCCGAGAATATACTTGTGTGCTCCATATGCAAAAAGCCTATATCATCGGGCAGGATATGTGAGCAGTGCCAAAAAGCCCTTTCTGGCGATTCTTCTTTTGGGTCTGAGCGAAAAGATGATAAAATGCGTATGGAAGAACCTAAATTAAGGACAGACGATAAAACTGTCAAGAGCAGAGAACGTATGTACACGATAGACCTTATCCGTAAGAAAAAGGAATAGGTTTCTGGGTAATTAGCTAAACGCCATGTTCAGATTAATCGATGATTAATTTGGACGGTGGCGTAACCTAAAGAGAGGCGATGTCAGAGTGATGATATCCAGAATACAAGTGGAGCAGGTTCTCAAGGTATATAAGGCCAATAAAGCGTTGAGCGCTGAGTCGGCTGATGACAAAGTCTCCCATGGCGAAAGGCGAGATACAGTAGGGCTTTCCTTTACCAATGAAGATATTGAAAAGATAAAGGAAATTGTAGGAAAGTTGCCCGATGTGCGCGAGGACTTGATTGCACCTATTTCGAAGAAAGTCGAAAGCGGTGAGTATTCGGTCGATGCGGAATCTGTTGCCGAAAAGATGATGGGAAGGCTTTTAGCCGATAAGATTAGGTGATGACTTGCCTCAGAAGCTACGGAAATGAGTTTCGCTGCCGTCCCTGAAAGGGGCGGTTCTTGTGAAGGTAGAATCTTCAGAAATCATCGATCTGCTAAACCAGATAGAAAAGATCCTGGATAGACTTACCAGTTTGGCTCATAACAAACAAAAGTTTGTGGTTACTGGCGATTGTGCCGGTTTAGAAGCGGTGCTGGCCGAAGAAATGGAAGTTATCTGGGGGCTTAAGGATCTGGAAGAATTCACTGGTCCCAATGGGGACTTCTTCTTAGGTGATATCCTCAATCGAGAAGAATATAGTGCTACAAAAGTTCGCCTCAGCCAGAAGGCTTCTGCGCTTCGAAGACTTAACGAGCAGAATCAGAGATTGATAAGCAAGAGTATGGAAATTGTACAGTACGAGCTGGGGTTATTCTTGCCAAAAGACGATTATTTCAAAACTCGAGAACTGGCGCCTATAGCGTTTGATCAAAAGGTTTAGTCCGGGGGTGGCTTAGATGCCTTCTACTTTTACTGCCATAGAGATAGGAAAATCGGCGTTGCTGGCTTCGAGGCGCGCCATGGATACTACAGGGCACAACATAGCTAACGCAGCTACGCCCGGGTATTCGCGACAGCAAGTGATATTGGAACCTATAATACAAAGGGTTGATGTGGTTTCAGGCACGTCTGGCCTTGGCGTCAGGGTCGTCGATGTGCAAAGGATTAGAGATCCGTTTATTGACGGTGTGCTCCGGGGCGAGCAGGCGAAGAAGGCTGGTTTTGAATCTCAAAAGGAAGTCTTAGATCACCTGCAGATTCTTTTCGCTGAACCCTCAGATTCTAGCATGAGGAACTTTGTAGATGCTTATTGGGCAGCTTGGCACGATTTGGCTTCAGAACCCCAATCTCAAGCAGCCCGTGCCCAGCTCATGGAAACAGGGTGTTCTGTGGCGGATATGTTCAGACATCTAGGAAGCCAGATAGACTCGCTTACAGGGGACGTTGAAGCTGCTATATCCTCGACTGTGACCAAGGTTAATCTTTTGAGTGAAAGAATTTGTTCCTTGAACACTGAGATCTCCAGGGCTCTTGCTAGAAAAGAACCTGTAGGCGATTTGATGGACAGAAGGGACCTTCTCATTGATGAATTGACTGAGCTTACTGGTGCAACTGTAAGTTATCTAGATGAAGGGACGGTAAAGGTTAGCATCGGTGGAATTCCTATTGTCGATAAATACAAATCATATCCCATGTCCAGCGCCATAACCAGTAACGGCGTAGAGTTTTACGTAGTTACGGGCCCTAACGACAGCGATAAACTGCTGCTTAGCGGTGTTTCTGGGGCTCTAGGTGGTTATAAAGTTGCGAGGGACGAGATAGTACTCAAATTTAGAGATGAGTTGAATTCTGTGGCCCTTAAATTTTTCGAAGGTATAAATTACATCCA
>DGFF01000051.1 GCA_002391545.1 Candidatus Fermentithermobacillaceae bacterium UBA3907
TTACACGCTACTGTGATCGCAATAACCACTCGCTGGCGCATACCCCCAGAAAATTCATGGGGATATTGGTGGTATCGCATTTCAGCATCGGGTATTCCAACTTGCGAGATGATGTCTATAGCCTTCTTCTTGGCTTGTTCACCATGCAAACCTTGGTGTAGTTCTATCGTCTCTTGAATCTGTTTTCCTACCAATTTTAAGGGGTTAAGAGCAGTCATAGGGTCTTGAAACACCATGGCAATTTTGCTTCCCCTAATTGTCAGCCATTCCTGTTCTGTTTTGAACTTGGCTAGGTCTTTACCTTCGAACATTATAGAGCCCGAATCTACCCAGCCGTTTGCGTCAAGCATGCCGTTCCATGTTTTCGTAAGAACACTTTTACCGGCACCTGATTCGCCAACTATGGCTAAGGTTTCTCCTGGGTATAAATCTAAGGAGGCGCCTCGGATAGCTGTTAAGATATCTCCACGCAGGCTGAACTTAACCACTAAGTCTCTTACTGAAAGAATTGGTTCATCCATAACTGTGCCTCCTAGTAATGATTGCGGGGATCTGCCGCGTCAGCAAAAGCGTTTCCCAGCACGTAGAATGAAACTGTTATGATCGATAGTACCACCGCAGGGAAGATAAGCTGATACCTGAGATGACTAGACATCATTACCCTACGTCCTTCATTTAACAGATTTCCCAGTGATGGGGTTTCAATTGGCAGTCCTAAACCTATATATGTTAGAAATACTTCCCAGCCGATGGTACCTGGAATAGATAATGCTATGCGCATTACTATAACTGACACAAGGTAGGGCAGTACGTTTTTTGTGATAATCCGCCAAGTAGGAGTTCCTAGACATCGTGAAGCCAGGTTATATTCTCGATCTCGTATTATTACGATCTGATTTCGCACGAAGCGCGCCATACCCAACCAACCAGTCAGGCACATAGCTATAACCATTGTCTTGAAACTAGGCCTCATAATATACGCCAACAACGTGAGGAGAATAGTGTTTGGGATGTTGTTAATCACGTTGTAAATCTCTGTTATTAGGGCGTCCAATTGCCTCACGTAGCCCCACAGAGCTCCAATAAAGATCCCAAAAACGACCTCCCATATACCAACTATTATGGCTATTAGAAGAGAGGTTCTTGTTCCACTCCAAATCCTAGCCCATAGATCTTGTCCTATTACGTTTGTACCAAACCAAAACTCTTTGCTTGGTGGATGGTTTCGCAGCTGATGTCCTGTTGCAGGATCGATGTGTATTTTGGTCGGGTCTTTTTGGTTCGGTAGATAGGGTTGGATAACAGTAAATACCACAAGAAGAACCATGATGGCCAGCAGGAGTAAGGCTGTTTTATTCTTAAAGAATATTCGAAATGTAGATTTCCAGTAAGAATAATCGGAATAGCCTGTTTTTTCTGCAGCCTCAGGATCGTATTGGGCAAAGGTAAAGAGAGCATCATCCTCTATTGCTGTGAGTGTTTGTAGTTCCTTTCGTGTCATTACCTAGCCCCTCCTTCTTTCTCCAGTCTAATGCGAGGATCAAACACGGCCATAAGTATATCTCCAAGGAAAAGACCGAAAATCCCTAACACTGAGTAGATCAAAACTAGTGCTTGGACTAACGTGTTATCCTGTCGTTGTATAACGTCTACCAAGAGTCCGCCCATGCCAGGGATGGAATACAAAGACTCGATGTAAATCGAACCGGAAATTGTCAAAAGCACCGAGGAAGGCAAGTATTGAGCCATAGGAACGAACGCATTTCGCATGACATGACTAACCATTATGTCTTTGTTGGGCATTCCCTTTGCCCTGGCCAGTTTTATATAATCTTTGTTTAGTTCGTCTACCATGTATCTTCTCATCCACATAGCGTAACCTGCTGCACCGCCTAAGGACATCGAAACAGTTGGCAAAATGTAACTTACGAAGTTACCTTTCGTGAACAAGATCGGTAATTTTGTGATGCTGGTTACGTACATTTGTATGAATAAAAGATACACTGCTGCAGGAACAGCATTTATGAACACAACGAAGGCAGACCATACATTGTCCCAGAAGCCACCCTTTTCTCTTGCCATATGGATTCCCATTGATAGTCCAATTATCAGTGACAGAATCAAGGATGCTATGCCAAAACCGAAGGAATATGGGATCTTAGGTTTCAGGATATCAACTACCGGCACGTCTCGGCGGTAAATGATGGAATTCCCTAGGTCACCTTTGAACAAAGAAGAGTAGAAGTTCTTCAGCTGCACATACCATGGATCGAGGAGACCGTGCTTTCTCAATATGGCTTCTTTTTGTGCGTCAGTCAACTTATCTGCTCTTTCGCCGTAGTAGCCTTCGACGGGCAGTAACCTCATTAAGAGGAACACCACGGTTATGACTATGAATACTGTTACAATTGATTGTAGTATTCTTTTGATGCTGTATTTCAACATAATGTGATACCTTCTTCCACATCCCGTATCTTTGTTGCTTCTTTATAGTACCCAGAAGAAAAGGCTGTGGATGCACTCTCTTCTTCTGGGTACGTCACTACTTCCCTTAACTTTCTATTTCAATTTCTATCCAATAGAACAATCTAGAGAAAATGGAGGCTACTGGCCTTGCTTAGCAGCCTGTTCTTCGAGAGCTGCCTTTCTTGCTTGCTCCCATTCCTCGTAACGCCTCATGTATTCTTCTGTGTCTATAGGCTCCTTCATGACAACCTGTCCCTTGTACTGAAGATCGGCTATACCAAAGGGCGCATAGGGGGAGGTAAACGGCTCAAGCTTCGTGGCCACATAGCCGCCTCCACCACAATGGATAGGAATTACCCATGCTTGGTCTATAAGAAATGCTTCAGCTTCAGCAAAAAGTTCGAAGCGTCTTTCAAGATCCAAGACCTCTTCCTTGGCCTGGTCGACTAAGGACTTGTAATGATTGTAAGGTTCTGGATCGAAAGCCCTCTCGGGCCAGTTATAGGTTCCATCAGGCATCCAAGGATCTGTGTAAGTTTCCGGGTCTGCATAGTCTGGACCCCAGTTGCACTTCTGGAAGCAGTAATTGCCTGCTCTCCTAGTGGCATTTAGGAATCCGCTGGGCGGGAAACCTACGGGAATGATGTCGATAAAGTCTTCACCGAGCAGGTTCTCCAATTGCTGTTCAACTACTTGTGATTCGTTAGTCCACTGCGTGCCCGATGTGTTGTAAGGCATCATTACCTTTATGGGGAATGTGGCTTCGCCTTCAAGTTCTTCTTTAGCCTTATCTCGGTACTCGACGGCAAGTTCTGGATCAAAGCTTTCTCTTGCCACAATATCAGCCAAGCCGTCAAATTCAGTGTAATCCTTGCCGCCTGCAGCCGCGAAGTTCTTCAGCGTAATGGTATTGGTTATCATTCTTTCCGGTGTGTAGGGGTCAAGGGTAAGGACAGCTGCGGTTCGATCCAATCCATGGAATAATGCTTTTCTAAAGTTGATGTTGTTCACTGCAATCTTCCAGTTGTCAGGTTCATACTCTTCGGGAACGCTTCTCGGGTCAAAATTAAATGCATAGAAATATGAGTAGAAGCTGGTTGATGCAGGTCGAACCATTTTGCTTTTTTCAGGATCGTTCATCCATTCGTCAAGCAAGTCCGTTGATATGTCGCATCCAGAAATTTCGCCCCTCAAGAACATCTCGGGAGCCAAGGTAGCTGCTTCCTTATTGTACTTGGATTCTATTTTCTTGATATATACTTTGTCAGCATCCCAATAGTTCTCGTTCTTCTCTAATACTTGCATCTCTTGGGGTTCCCAAACGGTAAACAAATACGCGCCATTGTATAGAAGATACTCGTTGTCAGTTCCAAACTTTTCTCCGACTTCCTCCAAAAACTGTCCATTAGCGGGCATGAAGGGGCAGTAGGTGAGCATGCTCAGAAAGTATGGCACTGGCTTTTCCAAAGTATATTCCAAGGTGTATTTGTCGAGTGCTTTTACTCCGACCTCGTCGAAATCGTCAATCTCGCCTAAGAAATACTTCTCACCATTCTTTAAGACGCGATACGCAATGTCTGCGGTGGCAGAAGCGTTGTCTGGGTTCAAAAGATACTTCATGGCATCTACCCAGTCTTGAGCTGTTACTTCTGCATATTCTGTCCCATCGTGGGTGTACCAATGTTGCCCTTCTCTCAGAGTGAAGGTCCACACTAGACCGTCGTCAGAGATTGTCCATTCGGTGGCCATGGCAGGTCTAACAATACCTAGATTGTCGTATTCCACTAAACAATCGATAGTGTTGGCTGCAATTGCGAATTCAGCGGTTGAGGATGTTGTTAGGTAGTTAATAGTTGTGAGTTCTCCGGAATAAATCCCGTAGTAGTCCTCAGATTCCCTAACTTCTGCTCCATTTCCTTCTTCTTCTTTAGGGGTGCACCCTGCAAAAAGCATCACAAGGATGAGCAGAACAGGGAACATCTTTTTTAGAGATTTCATGTTTTTTAAGACACCTTCCTTAAAAATAAGATATTGTGAACCAGCGACATAATCCGATTTGCACGCAGGTTGACGACAGGCACAACTTTGATTGATAGATCTACTACGCGTTCTTCAAAATAAATCGAAGGTGCCTAGCTTCATCCGCAGTGCTCGAGCGTCTGCCAAACGCCCTGTAATCACCTCCCTCAATTACATACACTCAAGTTGCAATACGTGTCAACTTTACTGCCAAAAATTGTGTGTTCGGTTTTCCGCATACTTTACATTAGCATTCGACAGAGTTCCACAAAATCCTTTTAAGTTTGAGGAAATTTGAATAAAATCCGTTAGTATACGCTCCTCATTTTCATTCTGCCCTGTGGCGAAGGATATTTCGCACAACGAATAGAATACGTATCTTTGTAGGAAGATCCTAATTGCGAAGGGAGTATATTCATATGTTCCAATTGATAGTCAGAGGCGGATTGGTTGTTGACGGTACTGGAAAAGCCGGATATCTAGCAGATATTGGGATAGAGGATGGAAAGATTGCAGTTATCGACAGGAGTATGACCTTGAATGCTGAGACAGAGCGAGAGATTGATGCCAATGGCTTAGTAGTGTGTCCAGGTTTTATCGACATTCACTCGCATAGCGACAGATCTGTAGTGCGTGACCCAGGAAGCGGTTCTTCTCTTGTACAAGGTATAACCACTGAAGTAACCGGCATGTGCGGCGGTTCTATGGCACCTTTGTCAGATAAAGCAGCTGAGTCTTACGAAAAAGCTGCTAAGCAATATAGTCAAGAAGAATTTGGTATACCCTGGAGAGGGGTGGGAGAGTACCTTGACTATGTTGACAAAATGGAACCGGGAACCAATCAATGCCTAATGATAGGACAGGGAACTATAAGAAGCAACATACTTGGACGCGAAACTAGGTACCCAACTGAAGAGGAAATGTTTCTCATGAGAGACATGGTTAGGCAGGGCATGGAAGAAGGTGCCTTCGGGATAACTACCGGTAGAGCCTACGTTCCCGGCTGTTATTCCTCAATAAAAGAAATTGTAGCCCTGTGCGAAGTGGTTGCACAGTATGACGGGTTGCACTCCAGCCATATTATGGATCAGTGGACCAATGTGGACTGGGCAACTTTGGAAATAGTTGATGTTAGCGCGCGTTCAGGAGTTCGTGGACAAATTGCCCATCAAAAGGTGGTAGGAAAAGATAATTGGGGAAGAGCAGATGAAATTGTATCAATAGTTGAGGATGCAAGATATGCCGGTATAGATATTATGGCAGATGTGTACCCCTACACGTATTCCCAGGTTATGTTGCTTAAGAACGAGCTTCCTCGAGACGTCCGTAAACTGGAAGATCCTGAACTGCTTGAAGTCTTAAAAGAACCAGATTTCGTAGAAAAACTCAGGGATCACTTCAAGAAGAGCGCAGGATATACTTCGTCTAGGCTATACCAGTATGGTATAGTGCATTGCGAAAAGACTAAAGAATATGAATGGATGGACATTGGAGAAGCGGCTAATGCTATGGGCCTTGACATACCGGCGGCAGTAGTCAAGCTTCTAATAGACAACGATCTCAAAGTTAAGATCGCGGGGATTATGAGCGAAAATGATCTTCGCACCATCTTGGCCTGCCCCTTTGTGATGATCGGAACTGATGCTGTGTCTGGAAACCCTGAAAAAGATGCTGAAGATGCTAAGAAATACAGTTCTTTACATCCGAGACATTACGGGACCTACCCTCGAGTTTTGGGAAAGTACGCAAGAGAAGAGAAATTGATCCCTTTGGAACAAGCGATCATGAAGATGACGTACATGCCAGCGCGAAGGTGCAATATATTAGACAGAGGTCGTATCTTAAGAGGTTACTGGGCAGATATTGTAATATTCAACCCTGAAGAAATTTGTGACACAGCAACAGTAGAAAACCCTGCAAGTTTGCCTGTAGGAATAAATTATGTGATTGTAAATGGCAAAATTGCAGTGGAAAATGGAACTCTTACAGGAGTGAGAGGAGGGAGAGCGCTTAGAGACAGTCATCATAGAATGGTTTATTGAGCAAGCGGGCTTATCTCGCGTGGAGCCTTAGGAGATCTATAGTTGGGAGGTGCAGGTTATTGAAGGAGTTTACCGATATAGCCCTGGAGAAGGCTCGAACTCTCGGGGCGACGTATGCTGACATCAGGATAGTTACAAGAAAACAAGAATCGGTAAGAACCAAGAATGGCAATGTGGATTCCATGGGTTCGTCTGTTAGCAGAGGTTTTGGAGTAAGGGTATTGTGTGACGGAGCGTGGGGGTTCGCGTCCAGCTCTCTTTTGGAGAGTGGGGAGATAAATTCGATAACAGAGGAAGCTGTATCTATAGCAAAAGCTTCTGCTTCTGTAAAGAGGGACAAAGATGTACAGTTGGCTCCAGTTGAACCTGTTGTAGACAAATGGGAGTCTCAATTTAGGATAGATCCTTTTGAAGTGAAGGCAGAGGACAAGATTTCCCTGTTGCTGGAAGCAGACAGTTTAATGCGTAAGAATCAACAGGTAAGGATCGCATCAGGTAATATATGGTGCATGAAAGAGGACAAGATTTTTGCCTCTACTGAAGGCAGCTATATAGAGCAGGTGAAGACAGAGACTGGTGGGGGCATTGAAGCTACAGCCACAGATGGTCGGGAAATGCAACGACGTTCATATCCCAATTCTGCAGGTGGAGATTGTGCATCATCAGGTTACGAGCTGATTTTGGGTATGAACCTTTTGGACCATGCGGAAAGGATAGGATCTGAAGCTGTAGAATTGCTATCTGCTAAGCAGTGCCCTGCCATGGAAACCACTCTTATCTTGGATAGTTCACAGCTGACGCTGCAGATCCACGAATCATGCGGGCATCCGATTGAACTGGATAGAGTGTTCGGTCAGGAAGCCAGTTATGCAGGTACCAGTTTCTTGACCCCAGAAAAGCAAGGAACATTTAGGTATGGCTCGGAAAAGGTAAACATAGTAGCCGATGCGACAATTCCAGGCGGATTGGGATCTTTTGGCTACGATGACGAAGGCGTTCCTGGGCAAAGGATCAATGTAGTAGAGGAAGGGATATTTAAGAATTACCTATCCTCAAGGGAAACAGCTTTCGAACTTGGGCAGAGCTCAACGGGAGCTATGAGGGCAGATGGCTGGAACAGAATACCTATTATACGCATGACTAACATAAATTTGGAGCCTGGAGATTGGACCCTTGATGAAATGATTGAGGACACAGATGAAGGTATTTACATGGAAACGAACAAGTCCTGGTCCATCGACGATAGGCGTTTGAACTTCCAATTTGGTACAGAAGTGGCCTACGAGATAAAGGACGGATCGCTAGGCGCGATGCTGAAAAACCCGAATTACACTGGTATCACCTACGAGTTTTGGGGATCGTGTGATGCTGTAGGAAATGAGGACGAGTGGCGCTTGTGGGGCCTTAACAATTGTGGTAAGGGAGAACCCGGTCAAGTTGCCCACGTTGGTCATGGTGCTGCTCCGGCAAGATTTAGAAATGTAAAGGTAGGTGTCGGAGAATGGAAGTGAATTCAACAAGGGGAAAGGACCAGCAGAAACACTTGTTAGGCAAGGAAAGAATGCTTGAGATAGCGGACAAGGTGATAAAGGAATCTCCTGGCGACTTAACAGAAGTTTTGATTACAGGGGGGCCTTCGCGTCTTACTAGGTTTACGGAAAACTATATCCATCAGAACGTGGCAGAAGTGAACCACTCCATATCGGTAAGAGTTATTTTTGATAAGAAAATCGGGACTGCTTCCACAAATTCCCTAGATGATGATTCGTTGAAAGAGGTGGTTCAGGCTGCTGCCGAAATAGCCCGATTGCAAAGGCCCAATGAAGAATTTGAAGGAATTCCCGACCCTGAACCATATAAGGAAGTTCCTGCTTTCTCTGATCGAACGTATAACTTTTCTGCTATGGAGAGAGCGAACGCTGTTAAGGAGATAATAGAACAGGCGAAAGAGAGAGGGTACAAGGCTGCAGGAGCTTTTTCCACTGGGGGCAGGGAACTGTGTGTTGCCAATTCTCGTGGTGTGCGGGCCTATCATGCATCTACATCAGCATCTCTTAGCACTGTAGTAAGCTCCGATACCAGCTCAGGCTATGCAGAGTCTAGAGCAATCGATGTGGATGAAATCTCAGCTGCAGATCTTGGACGCACAGCCGCCGAAAAGTGCGCCATGGGAGAGAACCCGGGGGTAATTGAACCTGGAGAATATGAAGTTATACTAGAACCGTTAGCAGTGGCTGACATGCTTATGTATTTGGCGGCCATGGGCTTTTCTGCTCAGGCAGTGCGAGAAGGAAGAAGCTTCTTGGTGGGAAAACTTGGGCAGAAGATTTTCAGCGACCTCTTTACCATGTGGGATGATGGTTTGGATGAGCGCGGGTTTCCGATGCCGTTTGACTTAGAAGGAGTACCCAAGCAGAAAGTAGTCATGGTTGAACGCGGTGTCGCCAAAGAATTGGTGTACGATTTTAAGAATGCGAGAAAAGAGGGACGAAAATCTACAGGTCATGGCACGTTTGGCGGATGGGGACCGATGCCTTCAAACGTGTTTATGGCAGGAGGCGAGCATTCCTTGGAGGATATGATCAAGAATACTCGTCGCGGAATACTTGTTACACGGTTCCATTATACAAACTTAGCGCACCCCATGAAGATGCTTATTACTGGTATGACTAGAGATGGCACCTTCTTGATCGAAGATGGGGAAATAGTCAAGCCTATTAAGAATTTGAGGTTTACTGAAAGCGCGCTTAGAGTTTTCGGTACAATGGATATGTTGTCAAAAGATATGGTAAGAGCAGGACGTTCAGTTGTTCCCGCTATCAGGGTTCCCGCTTTTGCTTTTACAGGTGTAACCGAGTTTTAGGGGACAGGTTGAACCAGAGATTACGAAGAGGCGCGCCATAGATTGACACGGAAAATCCAGGCGCGCCTTTGTTTCATGGACTGATATACGGGTATACGGGAAATTGTTGATTGGGAAAAAGGGTATCTTAGAGAGGAAAACTGCTGTGTGCGACATTGACGATAATCACGTAAAATACCCTGTAGCTGATGTTATTAGGTTCTATCTACCGTTGGCGGCTACATCTGTTTTGATGATGGTGACTCACTCGGTGGTTTCAGGCGCCATTGCAAGGACCATGTACCCTACTACTGCTTTGGCGGCTTATTCGGTTGCTTACAGCGTAGGACAGGTATTTGAGTCCCCATGTTACGCAATGCAGCGTATATGTCTTACCTTCACGACTGGGCGGAGATCTTTTAGGAGAGTTATAGAGGTAACCCTTACAATACTTGGAGTTTTAGTGCTCTTACAGTCCCTGGTTACATGGACCCCATTGTCTCATTACGTATTTGTGAATCTTCTGGGTGTTTCAGAAGAAATCTACCACATGGCTCTTGATTCCCTGAAAGTATTTATACTTTGGCCTGTATCTTCTGCGCTACGTTCTGTATTTCAAACTCCCATAGTGCTAAAGAAACAGACCCACTATATGGCTATAAACATGGTTGTACGTGTATTTATGATGTTTGCGGCAGCGGCTGTACTTCCTGGGATTTGGCCTACTGGTCCGGTAGGCGCTTCGGTGCTTATGTTGGGCTTATGTACAGAAGCGGTTTTGGCCATGATTGTGTCTAAAAGGCGTATGTTACCCTTAGACGAAGATGATCCTACCCAGCCTTTAGTAGGTCGTTTGGAGATAGTTACGTTTGCGCTACCACTGGTTCTTGCTTCCATGGTCCAGAACTTGGGGAGACCTATCATTTCGGCTGCGTTGTCACGGACAGCAAACCCTGATATTGCCATGGCAGGATTTCAAGTTGCGCTGAGCTACTCGTTTATTTTCACCGCTCTCACGTACAACATATATCATTTGGTAATAATTTTTGTTAAGGGTCAGGCATCTTTTAGGCAGGCCAAGCGTTTTGCAACGGTTTTGGGGATCACGGGTTTGGCGTGCTTGCTTTTAAGCAGCTTTCCTATTTTAGGAAACTGGGTTTTTGGAACACTGATCGGTGCTCCTTCAGATACTTTACCCGAAATTCTAAAGACCTTGGCATGCGTATCTTTAATGCCGCTTATGGCTTGTTTAGCTGAATTTTACGGTGGAATGCTGATCATGAAACGGCACACCTCTTGGGTTACTGTTGCCAAATGCGCAAATGTAATCACTACCGCTGTCTTGGCTATGATCATGGCTAGACTGTTTCCAGGCCTAGGTGGTCCTATCGGTACCCTAGCCATGTCTCTAGGCAGCGGGGCAGAGGCTTTGGTTTGCTACCGTATTTTTAACAAGTTTCCCGAATGTCGCGTTTATGCTCTTTAAAAACTCGCGGAAAATCGTGATTTCGTCTCAAACGTATCTATCCAGAAATTCTTCAATTTTTGGAATAGCATCTAACCAGGTAGTTTTGTGAGAGAAAACATGTACTTCGTCAGGGTAATACACTGCTTCGTGAAGTTTTCTACGACGTACGCAATCCTTGACTATCCTGTCTAACTGCTCAAAATCTACATTACCATCTCGAGTACCATGTAAGCTCATAAGCGGGTCTTGCAGGTTGTCAGCAAAAGTGACCGGAGACGCCTGAGCATACAGATCAGGTGAATCTTCAGGTCTACCATCCAGAAAAGATTCGAAAAACCCCATCCCCTTTCCGTATCTTTTTTCAGCCCACCTGGTATATTGGGCAAAGTCCCAGATTCCTGCGATATTTATGCCTGCCTTAAATTCTCCAGGGTACTGTGTTAAGCTATGCAAAGTCATATATCCTCCATAGCTTAGTCCCCACACGGCAATGCGTTCAGGGTCGATGTAAGGAAGAGATTTTAAGAATCGCCCTGCGTTTACTACGTCTGCTACGTCATCTACTCCCATCTTACGGTAAAGGGCTTCTCGGAAATCTCGTCCGTAGCCTATTCCGCCCCGGAAGTTTACTGCCAAAACTGCGTAGCCCCTGTGGACAAAATACTGATTTAAGCTGTGAAATAAAGCGTAGCTGGGCAGAGGATGCCAACCTTGTCGCATCTGCCTGACTGGACCACCGTGCACCCATACCAAAGCAGGTATCCGAGTACCTTGGGGGATATTATCAGGCTTCATTAGGTATCCGTATATAGTTAGACCTCCGGCGCTTTCAAATGAGATTTCTTCGGGGGCAATCTGTCGCTCTGGTGTTAGAGTTTCTGGCATAGAAAATGTAATCTGTGTAGGGTTATGGCCGTCCTCATCGCAAACCCACAAATCCATATTCCTGTAAACATCGCAGTGCATAAATGCCATCTTACCGGTAGATGAAAACTTAGGCTTAGAGTTGGTCCCAGGCAACCCAATGATTTCCAGCTCTTCACGGGTATCTAGGGAATGTTTGTATATCTGTCTTTCGCCTTTACTTCGTTTATTGGAAGAATATACAAATCCTGAGGAATCTAGGCACCAAACTGCATAGTCGCCGGCATGACCGTAATCTTCTGATTCTCCGAAGGTTACCTGCTTTACATTGCCGTTTCTCCGATCGTACACGTAGTAGTGGGCGAAACCCGTGTCCTCCAGCAACAAAAGGCCTTTTGTTTGATCTGGCGAAGGCGCGCATTTTGTTGAAAGCAGAGGACCTTTACCCGAACCTTCTAGTCGCATAATCGTACTAAGACTTGTGTCTTCGGCGCCTATGTTAAGCATCATTAGATCGGCAGATCTACCGTAATTTTGGCGGTTTGCAAAGTACAAGTTATCCTCATCGAACCAGCAGAAGTCCGTCAGTGATGTTTGATAATTAGATTTCCACAGCAACGTACCATTTTGTGTCATTACACCTATCTGATGGTACGTGTCGGCATCTTTGAATGAGAACGCAAATTTTGCGCCCGATGGCGACCAGACTACAATTCCTAGTTCGCTGGTTTGGCTCAATCTGCCAGGTATATCCAGTTGCGTAATGCTGCTTGCGGTTAGATCGCATAGGTACAGATTTCCATCCAGCCCAAAGGCTAATGTGTTGGCATCGGGAGAACAAGATATACCTGCAATGTCCTTCATAGATTTGAAAATTAACCGAGGCTTGCTCATAGGTGAGATGCACATTTCATATATGGCGTTGTCCATTGTGAAAAACAGTTTTGTACTTTCAGGCAGCCACGCTATATCATACACTCCTTTTTCCGCAGAGGTAACTTTTTGAGGAAGGGATACTCCCGGTTCGACCACCCATAGATCCCTCACGCCACCATCGTCCCATATAAACGCGATAAACTGACCATCTGGACTCCAATCCCATTTACCCAGATACTTCACACTGAGAAACTCTTCTAGCAATGATACGTCGCTCATGCTTTTACCCTCCTTATAATAAGCAATATATTCTATGCCCCTTGCTTTTTCCTGCCTTCACGTAAAGACGACGTCGGAATTTGACATTGATGGTTTCTTTCTATAGTTGGCATTGGCGCGGATTTGATATACGCTTAACTTAGTCGATGGACCGAAAGTACGCATGTGCAGGATCAGCAATCTATTGGGGGGGTGTATTTTGTGACGGTACGAGAAGTATTGGTTATGGCAGTGAACTTGGAGGAGAGGGGATATGAACTTTATTCCCAACAAGCGGAGAGGGCAAAAAATCCGTTGGTGAAGGGACTCTTTCAAGAACTAGCAGCCGATGAGAAAGTACACGCCGAAGATTTCCGGGCTCTATTAGAAGACTTAGAGGATACAGGCGAACTTCAATTCCCTGAACAAGAACTACCTTCAATTGAAAAACGTATGAAGGCTATATTTGACAGGATTGATGAAGTTGCCGCGCAAGAAGATGGCGAACCCTATATTGATGCTTTGAAAGCAGCCTTGGAATTTGAAAAGGAAAGCTACAAACTGTACGATGACTTATTCAAAAAAGCTACAGATCCAAATGAAAAAGAATACTATGACGCATTGCGCAAAACAGAGTATGAACACATAACCTCTTTGGCAAACGTTCTGGCTTATCTAACTAAAAGCGGTATATGGTTTGATATAGAAGAAAGCAAACGCTGGAACTGGATGAACATATAGATAAGTAGAAAGAGAATACAGGCCGAGTGACTTTTTGGTTACTCAGCCTGTATTTTTCTTTCAATCTATTCTATTTACTCCTGTTCTACCTCAGCTTCTTCACGTACAGGTGGACGATATCCTGTGAAAATGCTATAGATCACAGGGACCACAAACAGGGTAAACAACGTTCCTGAAGCAAGTCCGCCCATAATGCTAAGCGCCATGGGGGCCACTAGCTCACCGCCTTCACCGAGTCCTATGGCCATAGGTATAAGCGCTAGAATTGTTGTAAGACTGGTCATGAGCACTGCACGAAGCCGCTTAGATGCTCCACCGCAAATGGCTTCACCTAGAGGTATCCCTTCTGCACGTTCCTGGTTGATGAAATCTACCATTACGATACCGTTGTTTACGATGATTCCTGCTAAGACTATTGCCCCCATAAATGCTGTTATTCCGAATGCGTAGCCTGCGATGTAAAGGGCTATAACTACGCCTACGATCCCAAGAGGCATAGTGAGCAGAATAACAAAAGGAGTTGCTAAAGATTCAAATGACGCAGCCATAACCATGTATACCAGTATAGTGGCGAGAACAAGCGCCAATTTAAGCGCGTCGAAGCCTTCCTCCATAAGTTCAGACATTCCACCGATATCTATACTATAGCCATCGGGTACATCTATATCGGAAATGGTATCCGCAATCTTAGCGGTTATCTCGCCTAGCGTAAGATCTGCGTACTTTGCTCTGATCGTTGCACTGGTTCTTTGATTAAGACGATTAATAGTTATTGGCCCTTCGCCATCTATGACTTCAGCGATTTCACTTAGAGGGACGGGGCCTCTAGCACCAGATAGAAGTAAGGATTCCAAGTCTTCGACCGTTTGCAGGGCATCCTTCTTGTATCTCACAACAATATCAAAGGTTTCACCGTCTTGTTCAAGCCTCGAGACTGTTTGACCCGATACCGCCCTTGACAAAACTGTTCCTATCTGAGCTGGGGTAAGCCCGTGCACAATTGCTTTTTCTTTGTTGACGATGACATGAATTTGGGGTTTTCGTTCAGTAAGGGTAGAAGTTACTTCTTTTACTTCATCCAACTGCTCTATTTTTTCTACTACCGCATCGTTAATTCTAGACACCTCAGCGATGTCTGGTCCAGTTACTGATAGCTGGACCGATCCAGAGATTCCGCCTGCCATTAAAGCTATAGTAGACTGGGGGGTAAATGAGATTTTGGCGCTATCTCTTATTTTATCTACCTCTCGCTCCACTTCTTCCATTACTTTGATGGTCTCTTTTTTGTCCAGAGTTTCCTGGGTTACAACGGCTGTTAGGGTAGCTACTGTACCGCCTTCGGAAGTCAGTAATGTGGTTATGCCGGCTCCTGCACTAATCGACGCAGTGTACATTTGGATGGCCGGGTTCTTATCCAAAATGTCTTCAATTTCAAGCACAAGCTTATCCATTTTTTCAATGGGTGTACCTTCAGGCATGGTCACTGTGATGGAAAAGCCACCTTCGTCTGCCGTAGGCATAAATTCGGTTCCTATTTGAGAACCCATGTACGCCGAAACTGCCACGAGCGCAACGACTAGCACAATAACGAGCAATCTATTGTGAAGTGTCCACTCAACCATTTTATAATACCTACCGGGCTGATTTTCCCCGTTGGAAGAAGGCTGAGTGTTACCTGTGGAAGCATGGGCTACAGCAGCACCATGTTTCTTCTTGTTTGTAAACCACACGGATGCTAACATTGGGACCACAGTCAACGCGACGACAAGGGATGCGAGTAGTGAGAATGTGACGGTTAGCGCTAATTCTTTAAAGATGATGCCGCTAACCCCTCCTACGAAAACTATGGGAAGGAACACTACCAAAGTAGTGAGAGTCGAAGCGGTAATTGCAGTTGCAACTTGTCCTGCGCCTTTTGCCGCTGCTTCTTTAGGTTCAATACCCAGTTCCAAATGCCTATAGATGTTTTCAATCACTACAATGGAGTTATCTACGAGCATACCTATTCCAAGGGTGAGTCCACCCAGAGTCATTATGTTTAGAGTGAGGCTACCAAAGTACATTAGCATGAAAGTAGCTATGACTGAAAACGGTATACTAATAGCAATTACTATAGTCGTCCTGAAGTCCTTCAGGAAGAGAATAAGCACGATTATGGCAAGAACTGCACCTAAAAGCAAGTTGTTTGCCACGGACCTAATACTTTCCTCAATGAACTTTGCCTGATCGAAGCTGATTATGGCATCGAAGCCTGATATCTCTGCTTTCAGTTTGTCTAATTCGTCTCGAACTTCCCGTGCAACCGACACAGTGTTTGCGCTGCCCTCTTTTTTAACGGAAAGAAGTACACTTGATTTTCCGTTAATTCTGGCGATGGAAGTGATGTCTGTGAAAGCCTGTTCGACTAAAGCTACATCCTTGAGTTTTACAGGAACCATGGGAACTTGCTGGACAGCTCCGGGAAGCTGAGCGCCTGCAGGTGCTGGGTTTGGTAACCCAGCTACTCCGCTAGTGAGCAATGTTGCAGGAGCATATCCTACAACAAGATCTTCTACGTCTTCTATGGACTTAAACTTCCCTTCTAGCCTTACATCAAGGAGGAACCCATCCTTATCCACCTTGCCTACAGGGTAATTGAGGTTGGATGCTGCAATTATTCCTGCTATCGCATCCTGAGTTAGTCCTAACGCGTTTAGTTTTGCAGGGTCCAGCTGCACCTGAATTTGCTGGGTTAGTCCTCCGAGCATATCTACAGAAGCGACGCCTTCTATTCCTTCTATTCGCGGTTTAAGAGTCTTTTCGCTAAGTATGGTCAATTCTGGCAGATCTGTTTCTTTCGTGTGAGTAATAGAAATCTCCATGACTGGCAACATGGTTGGATCAAATTTCATGACCGTAGGCTTGGATGCGCCTTCAGGAAGTGGAACCAATTCGATTTTCTGATTAATATCCGTACGTGCCTCAGCCATATCTTGGTTCCAGTCGAAAGTAAGGACGACTATAGAGATTCCTTCTTGAGATATTGACATAAGGTCCTTTATACCAGACGTAGTGACAACCGCCGCCTCAATTCGCTCTGTAACGAGCTCACAAACTTCATTGGCAGAAGCTCCTCTGAAAGTAGTGATAACTGCTGCAACAGGCGGGGTAATTTGGGGTAATAGATCTAGGTTTAACTCTGTAAGAGAAACTGCTCCCAGAAGTATCACTATAAGCATTACCATTAATACGCCCACTGGTCGTTTAATGGAGGTTCTTGCAAGGTTCATGAATATTCCCCCTTAAGCATTCTTGTTGGTAAGCGCTTTATCGATTTGAGGAAATGAGAACACAAATAGTTTCCCCAACACATCAAGCCATACGTATGTTTTTATCGAGCTTATCAAGAATAAGTACGATATTAGATAGCTCTGCGTTTGTTAAATTGACTAGCAACCCTTCTAATGATTGGCGTATTGAGGTTTCAATTTCCTCAACAATTCGGAATCCTTCTTCAGTAATGTGAATGTATACCGCCCTCCTGTCATCGTCGTCTCTTTTCCGTTTGATCAAGTTCTTTCCGAACAAATCCTTCGACATGAACGTGATTGCGCTTGGTGTGAGCTGCATTTTCTTTGCTATTTCAGATGCTTTGGCAGGACCCGTCTGTTTCAAAATCATTAACATGATGAATTGGGAAGCAGACACCCTTCCTTCCATAGCTCTGGTTATCTCTTTACCAAATTTACCACTTATGGAATGGAGCAACCTGATTATTTGGCCCACAGTTGTTCTTCGATTATCTTCGGCCAGAAGCAAAGACTCGGGCATTTACATCTACCTGCCTAAACTTATTTCCGCAAAAGTTGAGCATTTCGGTACGCGAAAGGTTAAATAGCTTCATTATCTCGAGACAGTATAATGTTAAAATGGTAATTGTGTCAAGGAAACGCGGAAATCGGAGAGGTTTGTTGGAAGGCTCTGAAGAATAGGAGTACAAATAGGGAGAGGAGGTGTTAAATATGTCTCTTATACACAAAGGAGACTGTTTAATCGTAGTTGATGTGCAAAATGATTTTTGCCCGGGAGGAGCTCTAGCTGTTGCGGAAGGCGATTCGGTAATTCCCGTACTTAACGTGTGGATCCAGAGGTTTCGCCAGATGGATCTACCAGTAGTATATACTCAGGATTGGCATCCTATAAACCATATGTCATTTGTAGATCAAGGGGGGATTTGGCCGCCTCATTGTGTCCAGCATACCTGGGGTGCTGAACTGCATAAGGATTTGATAGAGGACGGTGCTATTTTCAAGAAAGGGTTTCTACCACATATTGAAGCTTACTCAGGTTTTGACGGGGCGTTAGACGGAGAAGGGGGAGATTCTCTCAATACTTGGCTCAGGGAAAAGTCTGTATCCAGGCTCTACATAGGTGGGTTGGCTACAGACTACTGCGTAAAAGCTACGGCGCTAGACGGTGTGAAAAATGGGTATGAAGTAATACTAATAGAAAGCGGGACTCGTGCAGTAAATCTTCACCCCAGTGACAGGGAGAAAGCAATTTCGGAGATGTTAGAAGCAGGTGTACGTTTGCTGGAGTAGGCAGTTACCAAGTCCATACCGTTGAGCGATAGCATAACCGTTACACCGTGATTTCTTTCCATTTTTCGCTTCTGAAACGCCGCCCGAATAATATGCATCTTACGGTCAAATCTAGTACCATTGCGTACCATGCGCCAGGCAAATGAAGTCCAACTACGTTTACCAGGAGATATGTAAGGGAAAGCCTAACTAGCCAAGCGCTTCCTCCAGTTATATACATAACCCATGTTGTGTCACCAGCTCCCCGTAGACCTCCGGAGAACACGTGGTTCATGCCCATGATAGGTTGTGCAATTGCAACAATTCTAAGTACGGTGGTGCCAAGTTGTAATACCTCAGGGTTATCAGGTATGAAAATTCTAACAACATGAGGTGCAACGATGAATAAGACGGCGCCAGCGCAGCCCATGGCGATGGCGGCCAACCTACGGCATCTAAAAACTACTTCCTCTGCTTTTTCAGGTGTGCCGAAGCCAAGGTATTGACCTACTAACGTAGTAGTTGCAGCTCCAAAGCTAAAACCTATAACAAGCGACATAGATTCTATTCTCAATGCTATTTGGTGGGCGGCGTAAGCGTTAGTGCCTAAACCTGCGATAACTCGTACATAGAATAACTGTGCCACTCTCAATATGAGCCTTTCGCCTGAAGCAGGTAACCCTATGGTCAAAACTGGACCCAGAACAGTTTTATCAGGTCGAAATGAACCTTGGTAAAACGGCCTAATTGGGCTGTCCTGTCGCACTGTCAGGAATATTATGAAAACCATACCGAGTAGCCGAGCGAAGGCAGTAGCGATTCCAGCCCCTTCTGTACCTAGGGCAGGGAAGCCCCAATGTCCTGAGATCAAGGCGTAATTCCCCACCAGGTTGGTGATATTTACAAGCATTCCAACGTACATGGGCAAACGTGTATTTCCACAACCTCTTAAGGCCGCAGTGAAGGTCATAGTAACGAATTCAAAAAGCAAAGACATCCCTTTCCAATGGGAATATGGTACACCCTGCTCGATTACATCTGTTTCGGCTCCTAATAGTCTTAAACTTGGACCTGCAAACCCAGAGATCAATACAAATGCTATTAGCCCAAGGACCATAGCGACTATAAGTGACTGTCTCAAGGTTGCTTGGGCTTTCTCGTACTCCCCTGCACCTACACGGCGTGCTACCACAGTGGTAGTGCCTACACGAATTGCATCGTAAAAGCTCATAGCTATGAATGAGATCTGGTTTGAAAGGCCGACAGCAGCTACGGAAGCCGCTCCAACCCTTCCTACCATGGCCATGTCTGCAGCATCTACAATGGATTGCAGCAGTCTCTCAGCGATAAGAGGCAACGCCAAAATCCATATGTTTTGTTCGATAGTGTGGTTTTCTAGGTCAAGGTATCGAGGCAAATCTCTGGCTCTCTGACGCAAAGATGCTTGTTCTTGATCTTCAGTTGCAATTTCTTCTTCCTTCAAATCGGTCACCTTTTTTGATGTTGTAGAACAAGAGGCCCACTGCCATCTATTCGTTCCAGACAGTCTGTGCTACGTTGCTCAAAATTATTACGTAAGTCAAAATACATTCCTAAACTATCATATATCTGATTCGCTAAGAAGGCAAATTGCTACGCTACCCGTTATTTCAAAAGTATTATTTTCCGAATTCGGATGTTTAAAGGTACTATGTAAAGGATATTTCGATTCTCGTATCGAATTTTTATTGTAGAGCCGAGAGTGTTCAAAGGGCTGGGCGTAAAAATATAATGCGAAGGGAGTTGATTCCTGGTAATTCTTAATGCAAAACTTTCTGCAAATAAGGAGCCAGGTAAAGCATGGGAAAAGAGGAACGCGAGACTGCTAAGGTGACTTCGCCAGAAGAGTTTTTCGGTTTTACCCTTGGCAGCGATCGGAAGATGGCCCGTTGGGATAGTATCGTCGATTACTTTTACAAACTTGAAGCGGAATCGGATCGGATAAAAGTTATCAACATGGGTAAAAGCACAGAAGGCAATGATTTTCTGTTAACAATTATCTCATCCCCTGGGAATCTCGCTAAATTAGACTACTACAAAGATATCAATGCCAAAATATCTGATCCCAGGGGCCTGGATTTGGACACTGTTGAAGATTTGATAGATAAAGGTAAGGTTGTGGTTTGTCAGAGCATGAGTTTGCACGCGACCGAAATAGGTGGGACCCAAATGGCCCCCGAACTAGCCTACGATCTTTTGTCTGATGATTCCGAAGTTACAAAGAGCATATTGGATAACGTGATTTTTCTTATGGTGCCTTGTTTTAACCCAGATGGGCAAATAATGGTAACAGATTGGTACAATCGTTATCTTGGTACTGAGTATGAAGGTACTATGCTTCCTTATCTTTACCATAAGTACGCAGGTCATGATAACAACAGAGATGCTTTTGCAATGAATCTGGTTGAATCTAGGTATGTCGGTAGTATCTTGTTCAGCGAATGGCACCCCCAAGCATATCAAGATCACCATCACATGGGTAGTACCGGGGCACGCTTGTATATTGCACCATACTGCAATGCAATAAGACCCTATGCAGATCCGTTGGTTTGGCGTGAGGACGCGTGGTACGGCGCTCACATGGCGTACGCTTTGGAAGAGGCAGGCAAGACAGGCATCCTCAACGATGCGCAATTTCCAGGGTGGGGCCACTTTGGTTTTCACTGGATCGCTACACATCACAATATTGCCGGGATGCTTACTGAATCTGCTTCGGCCAAACTGGCGACACCTATGTACATTCATCCGCACCAATTAAAGGGAGCTTGCCCCAAAACCATGCCTGAGTATGAACCCCAGACCAATTTCCCCAATCCTTGGCCAGGCGGATGGTGGCGTTTGCGGGATATAGTTGAGCAGCAAAAAATAGCCGCGTGGTCGTTGTTAGAGATATGTGCCGAGTTCCGAGAGAAGATATTGTGGAATGCCTACTTGAAAGGTGTTCGGCAAACTGAAAGAGGGGCAAATGGTACGCCTAAGAACTACGTGATTTCTACGGAGCAGCATGATCCCCTCACGGCTCTAAAACTTGTGGAAGTGCTTTTGGGGCAGGGAATAGAAGTTAAGCGTAGCAAAGAGGGCTTTGTAGCAGACGGGAAAATATACGGTGAAGGCTCTTTTGTGGTGTCTCTGGCTCAACCCAAAATGGGAGTTATAAGAAATCTTCTGGGCAGGACCTTTTATCCAGATAACTATTGGACAAGAAATCCTGACGGATCGCCAATTGTGTATGATACTGCTACTGATACTATAGGTGAGTTTATGGGCGTGGCGGTAGATCCTATAGAATCTGAAATAACTGCAAATTTGGAGATAGTTACAGACGTAGATAGGAGAGCTTACGTCTGTGAAGAAGCCACGAGATGCATATATTATAATGTTGAAGGTTATGCACTAGATCCTAGGTTAAACGATACTTTTGCTGTAGTTTCACGCCTGCTCCAAGAAGGTATCCCAGTATGGAGATTGGATGAACCAGTACGGGAGGGAGAGTACCCCAATTGTCCCAACATGCCTTCTGGGGCGTTTTACGTTGAGCACACGGAAAAAGTTGCAGATAGGTTAAAAACCCTTTCTAATGAGCGTGGCGTTTCAATGTATCCAGTTAAGGTTGGGATTGGTGACCTAGCCAGGCATGAAATTCAACCTCTAAGAGTGGGGATATACCAGAGGTATTGGGGAGGCAATGCTGATGAAGGATGGACTAGATTGGTCCTAGAGAATTTCGATTTTCCCTACGTGACTCTAATGGATGCAGATTTCAAGGAAGGCAACCTAAGGGACAAGGTTGATGTGATCATTTTCCCTGCAGATAGGCCCGAAATGATACTCGGTCCCCATCTAATTGACGATAGGAAGACACCCTATCCCATTCCCTCAATGCCCCCTGAGTACCGTAGCGGTATAGGGAAAGAAGGTGCCAAAACCGTCAGAGAATTTGTAGAAAAGGGTGGTCGCCTCGTTGCGTTCGACTCGTCCTGCAAGTTTGCAATAGATACGTGCCAACTCAGAGTAAAAAATATACTAGAGGGACTTACTTTTGAGGATTACTATTGTCACGGTTCAACCCTGAGGGTCAAGGTAGACACTACGAACAAAATCGGATACGGCATGCCTCAGGAGGCCCTGGCTTTGGTTTGGGGTGGTCAGGCGTTCGAAATCAGAGATACCTTTGGGTCGGACAGATACTCAGTTATTGCAGAGTACCCAGGAAAAGATCTGCTCGAGAGCGGATGGCTTATAGGAGAAGAAATAATAAAGAAGAAACCTTGCGTGATTTCGGCTAAGTGTGGAGACGGTGAAGTAGTATTGTTTGGTTTCAGACCCCTTTTCCGGGCCCAGACTCACGGTACGTTCAAACTGTTGTTTAACTGTTTGATTGATTAGTCGCGAGCAGGCAGGTAGGGGTTGGAATAACAAAGCAACTAAAAAGGAGGGCATTACGTCTAATGCTAGCAATTGTAAATGGTAAAGTACTAACGATCACAAACGGAACCCTGGATGAAGGTGTAGTTCTTATCGAAGAAGGTAAGATCAAGGCTGTGGGAAAAGACATTCCCATTCCCGAAGGCGCAGAAGTAATTGATGCTAAAGGGAAAATGGTTACGCCTGGCTTAATTGACTCCCATAGCCACCTTGCAGTATTTGGAGAACCTTCTGTCTGGGCAAACTCGGACGGCAACGAGGTGACCGATCCTATTACGCCTCACCTTAGGGGTATTGATGCTCTAAACCCAAATGACCCGGCAATCAAGGATGTTCTGACCGGGGGAGTTACTACAGTTTATACAGGGCCAGGAAGTGCGAACCTCATCGGCGGAACTGGCTTTGCCATGAAACTAAGGGGCAGAACAGTAGATGAAATGGTTATCCCAGGCACAGAAGCCATGAAAATGGCGTTGGGTGAGAACCCGAAGCGTGTTTACGGGCAGGGCCAGAAGCGAGCGCCCAACACACGTATGGGAAATGCTGCTGTACTCCGCGAGGCTTTGGTGAAAGCGCAGAACTACATGAATAAGATGGAGAAAGCTCAGGAAAAAGGAAAGTCCGAAGAAAATTCTACACCTCCTGAAAGAGATCTTAAGATGGAGGCGTTAGGACGCGTTCTAAGACGAGAGATAAAAGCGAGAATCCATGCGCATAGGGCCGATGACATAATGACGGCTATACGTATCGCCGAAGAGTTCAATCTAGATTACATCATCGAACACTGCACAGAGGGTTACAAAATTGCTGATATTTTAGGGGCTAGAAAGGTAAGAGCTACAGTCGGACCTTTGCTCATGAGCCGTTCAAAGATGGAACTATTGGATGTGTCTTTGGCTAACCCAGGTATTTTAGCCAAAGCCGGTGTTACTGTAGCCATCCAATGCGACTCGACTTCCGGTACCCGTTGGTTAGCTTGTCATACAGGTCTTGCAGTTCGTGAAGGAATGCCAGAAGATTTGGCTATGGAGGCCATAACTATAGTTCCTGCACAGATATTGGGCATCGATGACAGAGTTGGTAGCCTTGAAGTCGGGAAAGATGCCGACCTAGTTATTTGGAACGGGCATCCGTTCAATACCCTGACGGTTGCAGAGAAAGTGTTTATAGAAGGAGAACTTGTATACGAGAGAAAGAACTCCTAATTACGTTGGTAGTTGGCAAGGTTTATAAAGGCGAAGAGACCGGTTTAGAAGCCGGTCTCTTTTTTTTCATAGTTTTGCGATTTTTCCGCAGATGGTAACAGGCTAGTTTAACCATCGGTAGGTATCTTTTTGCGAAGACGGGGACATTTCTTCGTATAGTTCTGCAAGATGAGAAATATCATTGATTTTTTCTACCTGTAATTTACCATCCTTAAACGAGATAACACTGATGGATGCGTTATCAGGGGTAGGTGAGCTAGGGTCTGGGAGCATTCCTTGTGCGTATGCCAACAAACATCTTACAACCCCACCATGGGTTACTATAACCACATTAGACTCAGGATGTTTTTTTAGAATGTCTTCAAATGCATCTACAGATCTTTGGTGTAGGTCGATATATGATTCTCCGCCGCCAGGTCGTGGAGTATTCAAAGGGTCTTCCTTTAATGATTCAAAAAACTCAGGGTAAAGTCTCTTTGACTCCTCCATGGTTTTACCCTGCAAACTGCCGCAATGTATTTCTCTAAGCCTGGGATCAAGGATTGGCTCAAGGTCATGGTACTTTGCAATTGCCTCGGCAGTTTTTCGTGCGCGATCTAGGTCGCTAGAATAGATAGCATCAATATTGGCAGTTGAGAGCGCTTTTCCTACCAGTTCAGCCTGTCTCTTGCCGTATTCAGAAAGGGGTGCGTCAAGATGCCCTTGAAGTATTCCTTCCCTGTTAGCCAAAGTTTGACCATGTCTTATTAAATATACTGTTGTCATAGTTGCTACCACCTCTATTTTGTGAAAACGCTTCTACTTAATCAAAGTATATCGGTTTTCAAAGTATCGATCTACAGGTGACCCGAAGGGGTGCAGTTCTTACAAAAAGGTGAAACCTTTCGTGTTATAGTTTAGAATGGCTATTTGGGAGGGTCAAAAAGTTGAGTACAGACCGAGTATCTGAGATTGTTTGTGAAGTTAATCGGAAGCGCGCAGACGGTTTTAATTGTGCCGAATCGACCTTCTATGGCGTTTGCAGGTATCTTGGGGTTGATATGCCAGTTTCGTGTATGACGGGATTTGGAGGAGGGCTAGTAGGCATAGGCTCTGTGTGTGGAGCTGTGTCAGGGGCTATTTGCGGTTTAGGCATTTACATAGGAAGAACCGAACCAGGTGACGAAGAGAGCAAAGCCAGATGCAAGGATTTGGGGCAGCAGATCGTGCAAGAATTTACCAGTGAAATGGGTGCTCTTACATGTCATGATATATTAGGATTTGCTCTCGACTCGGAGGGTGGCCCAGAGGAGGACGTGAAAGATAACCGCAAGAAAACGCGGTGTAGTGCAGCCGTTAGGATTGCTTTGGAATCGGCAATTAGAACGATAGAATCAGATAAGCAAGAAAGTAAGTAAGTAACGCTCATTCACAAGGAGGGAGCGGGTGTAATATACCCGGAAATATGCCAGTAGTAGTTGTGGTTGGGAGCCAGTGGGGAGATGAAGGCAAAGGAAAGATAACAGATTACTTGGCTCTTGAAGCAGATGTGGTAGTTAGGTATCAAGGTGGACCTAATGCAGGTCACACCGTGGTTGTAAATGAAGAAGAATTTCAACTTCACTTGCTTCCTTCAGGCATCTTATACCCAGAAAAACTGTCTATAATAGGAAACGGTGTGGTTGTAGATCCCCTAATATTGGTTGACGAACTAGAAGCTATGCACAAAAGAGGGCGAGATACGCGAGGCCTTCGTATTAGTGATAGAGCCCATTTGATTATGCCGTATCATAAAATTCTAGATGCGCTTCAAGAAGAAAGTATGGGTGAGAGTAAGATTGGTACAACCCTAAAAGGAGTTGGACCTGCATACATGGATAAAGCGGCTAGAGTTGGTATTAGGGTGGGGGATCTTCTAGAGCCTGCACTGTTCAAAGAGAGACTGCAAGCCAATTTAAGCGATAAGAATAGGGTGCTAAAATATATCTACGGTAAAGACACGCTGGCCCTAGAGCCTATTTTGGACTCTTATTTGGAAGCAGGCGAATATCTGGCACCGTACATTACAGATACGGCTGTTCTGATTAACCATGCAATAGATGAGGACAAGAAATTGCTATTTGAGGGCGCCCAGGGAACGTTATTAGACCTAGACCACGGAACTTACCCCTACGTTACATCGAGTCATCCAGTGGCAGGAGGGGCTTGCATTGGAGCAGGAGTAGGGCCTACGAAAATAGATGAAATAATAGGTGTTGTAAAAGCTTATACATCCCGGGTAGGCGATGGCCCATTTCCCACAGAACTGCTTGACGAGACCGGCGATTGGATACGGGAAAAAGGACACGAATATGGAGTGACTACAGGCAGGCCTAGGAGAATTGGCTGGTTAGATTTGGTAATGTTGAATTACGCTGCAGTTCTGAATGGTTTTACAGGAATTGCTTTTACTAGGCTAGATATACTTTCAGGATTAGACGTTGTAAAGGTAGCTTATGCATATGAGCGCGATGGGCAGATAGTGCGTGAATTTCCTGCAAGTTTCAAGGAACTAGCGAAATGCAAACCTATATACAAGGAGTTTCCAGGATGGCCTGAAATAGATCCCAACGTACGTACATTTGATCAACTGCATCCAAACGTCCAAGATTATGTCAAGTTTGTATCTGAGAGCATAGGGGTGGAACCATCAATCATTTCCCTAGGTAGAGGTAGGGAAGATTCTCTTACCTTGAGGAACGTGTTCGGTATGTAGAAAAGCCAGTCTCGTTTGATGGTCAACTGAAACTGGAGTCGGCGCTTATGGGGAAAATAGAAGAGGTTTGCAGAAATTTATACTGCTTAACCTGGCCTTTGGAAGGGTATGGTGTAAGCGTATCGAGCACCTTAATTAAGTTTTCTCATCATGTAGTTATCGTCGATACCTTTTCAGCACCTCATTATTTACAACCCTTCGTGCAGCTCATTAATGAACTCGAAGTGAGAGATATTTGGGTTGTTTACACACACAGCGACTGGGATCATTGTTTAGGCACGAGAGCTCTTTGGGATGCAGGTGGCGGATCACCACATATTAATATTGTGTCACATGACCTAACGAGGTCATATCTGAAAACGCACAACGCTGACGACATCGAAAGTATTAGAGAAGTTCATCCAGAATTGGTGCGCAATGCAGAGGTTTTGCTACCTAGTATAACCTTTCGAGATGGTATGGTCCTTCATTTTGATGAACCAAATAGCAGATTTAAGGATGGTACATCCTTGGAAATTATTCACGTAGGAGGTCATACAAAAGACTCTATAGCATGCTACATACCTAACTATAGGGTATTGGTAGCTGGCGACCTGGTGGAAGATCCTATACCTATGGTCGGCGAGCCCTCAGAGGTGATCAAGTGGACTGAGTTTTTGGAGTTTTATGCCAGTTGCACCGACTTGGTTATTCCTTCCCACGGTAGACCTCAGGGACCGGAGATCCTGAAAAGAAACGCAATGTATCTTGAGGAGCTAATGAATCTTCCCTTCATTTCTTCAGATGTGGAAACTTGCGACTCTGGTCTTTTACAACCGTATCTTGATACGCATAAGCACAATATCGAAATTGTACGACGATGGAAAGAGTATTAGACGGTACGGTAACTAATACTGGTTGGAGATAGCAGTCTTCACATTCCTTACACATCTTCTTAGAGAAACTGGCCCCTACTATGACTGTAAGAACTCCAGGGTTCAGTGGGGTAAGGACCACGAAAGTTTCGAATCGGGAATCGTGTAGGAAAATTAGTTTCGGTGTCGAAGTATATGATGTCTAATAGTCGGGGCAAGAGATTGAGATTATAGATGTGAACATGGAAGGGGGATCAGCGTTGTCACGAATTGTGGATTTTGTAGATGAAAATGCAGAAGATCTTATAAAAGTTGCAGACGCGGTATGGGATTATGCTGAACTGGGTTTCCAAGAGTTTAAGTCAATGGGAATACAAGCAGACTATCTTGAGAGCAAAGGTTTTGACGTTACCAGAAAAGCAGGGGGCATTCCCACGGCTATGGTAGCACAATGGGGAACGGGGGAACCGATTATTGGATTTTTGGGCGAGTATGACGCTCTTTCAGGTCTGTCACAGGAAGCAATTCCAGTGAGAAAACCTAGAGTGCAGGGCGGACCCGGCCACGGTTGCGGTCATAATCTGCTTGGCACGGCATCTTTAGGAGCGGCATTGGCTCTCCGAGATGCTCTTTTGAAGGACGGCCTATCTGCTACCATAAGGTATTATGGGTGTCCTGCCGAGGAACTTTTAGCAGGAAAGGTATATATGGCCCGTGAGGGTTTATTTGACGATCTGGATGTAGCTATTTCGTGGCATCCGGGCGCTTTAAATTCAGTGAGATTAGGGAAAGGTACTGCCTTAAACTCTGCCAAATTTCAGTTTTTTGGCAAGACTGCCCATGCTGCTGGGGACCCCCATAACGGTCGCTCCGCATTGGATGCAGTTGAACTTATGAATGTAGGAGCTAACTATCTACGGGAACATGTTATAAAGGAAGCATCTATTCACTATGTTATTACTTCAGGAGGAGGCCAACCCAACGTAGTGCCTGATTTTGCGGAAGTTTGGTATTTTGTGAGGGCGCCCAGGCGTGATCAGGTAGACCATATATACGAAAGACTGATAGATGTAGCTCGAGGTGCGGCCCTTATGACAGGGACTACCTTCGCCATTGATTTTCTCACTGGTTGCTACGAGGTACTTATAAATCAGGCTTTAGCAGATGTTATGTGGGATTGTCTACAAAAGGTAGGACCTCCAGAATTCGACGAACATGATTTGGAGTTTGCCAGGAAATTGACAGAGACCTTCGATAAGTCTGCAGTTGACGAAATGAAGAAAAGCCCTCAATTTGAAGAACTTTCTGAATTGAAGGATCAAATCTTGAATGATACCCTCGTTCCGCCTAGAGGCAAAGGAAGATCAGGCGGAGGCTCGACTGATATAGGTGATGTAAGTTGGATAGTGCCTACCGTGCAGATGTCGGCAGCTTGCTCGCCTATTGGCACTCCTGGCCATTCTTGGCAGAATTGTGCTTCATCTGGCAGCTCTATTGGCCATAAGGGCATGCTAGTTGCAGCGAAGACCATGGCTTTATGCGGCTTGGAACTGATCAGAAATCCTGAACTGCTGGATAATGCCTGGGAGGAGTTTAGAAAAGAAACTAAAGAATCTCCCTACAAGTGTCCATTTCCAGAAGGTAGAGCATTTCCCCTAGATAGGTTTTTCGATTAGCAAGTTGTTTGAAGGCGGAGGCGAACCCTTTGCTTCTAAGGCCAAAAGATATTCTTTGGCGAGTTGGCCTCCGCCGTAGCCTCCTATGCCGTTCCGGGATACTACTCTATGGCAAGGTACGATTATTGCTACAGGATTGGCTGAACAAGCATTGCCTACAGCTCGCGCTGCTTTAGGATTGCCTATGGCGGTTGCGATCTGGCTGTAAGTTCTTGTTTGTCCGTAAGGTATGTTAATTATTTCGTTCCACACTTTCTGCTGAAACTCACCTCCAGAAAGGGAAAACGGCACATTAAATGCGTAGAGATCTCCAGAAAAGTACTGGTTAAGCTCACGCTCAGCTGAATCGATTACGCATCGTTCCTGGTCCAAGTAACCTTCATCAGCCTGAATAAAGCAGGTGTATTCATTTGACTGTTGAGCAAATCCAACCTGTGTGATACGGCCTTTTCTGCAAGTAATGCTTAAAGGCCCTATTGGACTGCTTATTCTTTTTGTTATCATGGCTCAATTAACCATTTGCCGATTCTTTGGACTTCTTCGAAGATACTTTTGTCGAAATGGGGAAATGGTGCCGATGCTGGCAGGTTGCACGCTCTCACTACTTGAGTCTCCAAGCCCCTGCGGGTGAAGAAAGATTTAAGCTGCGCAGGTACGTCAGCGTGGGATTCTTCCGATGCGCCTTGAGTTATAGCGACTATAGCTTTTTTACCAGGGGGTATGCGCTTCTCCTTGTTGGGACCTGTAAAGCCGTACATTCGATCAAGAAGAAGTTTGAGTTGGCCGCTTACGTGTCCCATGTAAATTGGAGTGCCAATTACCCACACTTGGCAAGCTACCATAACGTCCAAAACGAAAGACAGGGCGTCTTTCCGGACGCATCCGGGCACGTCTGAAGTTTTGCACGTAAGGCATGATTGGCACCCAGCGTACGTCATGTCATTTAAGTTGCACCACATTACATCTAAATCAGAATTGTGGATTTTGGCTTCATCAATTATTAGGTTCATAAGGGTTGCTGTGTTTCTGTTGGGCCGTGGACTACCATTGATCGCTAATAGTTTCATTTATTCTTACCTCCATAAAGTAAAGAAACTTTATCTTTTTGACAAGATCTCATTCTTGATTTATCCAAAAGGGAAGCTGCGTCTTTGTCTAGGACGAACGTGACTTCTGGGTGAAGCTGCAAGACCGATGCAGGTACATGCGGAGTTACCGGACCTTCTACAGATTCTTTAACCGCTCTCTTCTTTTCATCTCCGCTTGCCAGTAGCATTATGCTACGAGAACGCATTATGGTTCCGATACCCATGGTTAGGGCGTACTTAGGTACCTGAGAGATAGATTGGAAGAACCTGGCATTTGCTTCTATAGTACTTTGTTCCAGACTTACCTTGTGAGTTACTGGAGAGAAAAATGGACCTGGTTCGTTAAAAGCTATGTGACCATTTCGTCCTAAGCCTAGTATTACTAAGTCAATACCTCCTGAGCGCGTTATTTTTTCTTCGTAGTCTCTGCATTCTTGTTCAAGATCAGGTGCATTACCGTCTAGAATGTGGATGTTATCGGGGTCTATATCTATATGGTTGAAGAAGTTCTCGTACATGTAACGATGGTAACTGTTTTGATTATCTGGATTTATACCCACATACTCGTCAAGGTTGAAAGTGATGACGTCTCGAAAAGAGATGAGGCCTTGCTTGTGCATTTTGATCAATTCTTGGTACATTCCCAAGGGGGTACTGCCTGTTGGAAGTCCCAAAACTGCCTTGGTCTTTTTATCGACGAGGTGAGCCACTTTTGAAGCTGCGAACTTACTCATTTCCCCATAGTTATCTGTCACTACGATATTTATTGGCATGTAGCTCATCCTTCTTTCGTAAAACGTTAGCAAAAGCACTGGCATATCAGATTCACGCATATGCTAAATTCGATGCGGCCCATAGAATTTCCTTGTTCATTTTCTGTGTACTAGTGTAGCAGTTTGATCTAGATTCGTTTGAGGTATTTGGAAGGAAAAACTGCGTAATGTACAGAACGTTACGTTAGGATAAGATTCTCCTATGGAATGCGCAGGTTTAGTACCTGAGTGTGAAAAGGCGTATAGAAACTGGCAATGCTTCATCAATAAGGGGGTGGATAAATTGAGCGTTCAAGTTGTTGACGCAGTAATTGAGAAGATGAACGAAGTAAAGGAAAAAGATTGTAGATTGATTATGTTGATTGGTCCTCGAGGTAGTGGTAAGACCAGGGTGCTCAAAGAAGTCGAAAGGCTTACTGGAGCACCTAGGGTTAACGTAACGCTGGAACTAAGTCGAAGGTTGTTGAATATTGATTCTGAAGACAGGCCTCTTAAAGCCGGAGAGGTTTTCAAAGATATGCTTGCCGATCTTCGCATGGAAGATGGGACTTTTTTAGAGGCGGTTCTCCTCGATGATATAGAAGCCCTTTTTGAGCCCTATCTTGAACTTGATGCCATACAAGTGCTTAGGGAGGTTTCCCGAAATAAGACTGTTGTGGCAGCGTGCACCGGGAAAGTTGAAGAAGACTCTTTGCTGTGTTTCGATCCAAAGGGAAACAGGTATCTGGAGTTTCCTTTGGAAGATCTAGTTATTGTGCAAATTGCCACGTGAATTAGATGGGGTAAGACGGCATTCGTTGGAATAGGCGAGTCTGCGGTGCTGCCGCAGGTTGCTTATTAGGTTGCTTATGATGAAGGTTTTATACTTATCACAGTTGCGTAGCAGTGCGCACAAGATTACCGCCTTGTTTTTTGGCCAAATACATGGCTTTATCTGCCGTTCTTATAACATCAAAACCTGTATCGCCATGGGCAGGCCACGTAGCTACTCCTAGGCTCATGCCGAATTTTATCTGTTCGCCCTCATAGATGAAAGGATTATTTCTTAGGGATTCTAGGATTCGATGGGCTACGGCTAGTGCTTCGTAGATATCTGTAGCTGGGCAAGAGATTACGAACTCGTCGCCCCCGTATCGGACAACCGAATCTGAACCTCGGGTGTTTTCTTTGAGGATCTGGGCTACATGTATCAGCAAGAGGTCTCCTACTAAATGCCCGTAGGTATCGTTTATGGTTTTCAAACCGTCAATGTCTGCGAAAATAAATGAGCACGGCTTTCTTTTTTTCGCTATTGACTCAAAGTCTGTTTCCAGCCAAGTTTCTAGGTGGCGGAGGTTGTAAAGTCCTGTGAGTTGGTCGGTTTGGGCTTCTTTTGTTCTTACTACCAACTCTTTCTCAAATATGGTTTGAAGCCTAAGGGACATTACTCCTACTAGCATGATTATTGGTGCCAAATAATCTAGGTAAGATGAGATAAGCATTGACACGACGCATAGGAACATTTCCAATCCAAAAGAAGATCTTCTCTCATAGTAGAACATGTCTACAAACGTTTTACTAAAAGGTTTCTTGTTATCGATCGATATAGGTACGGCTACCAGAAGAATATTTATAGTGTCGTGGATAAGAATCATTGTAATTATGGGGATAATATCATATGGGTTTGCAGGGACTCCTACTTGCCATCCTGTTTTGACCCCGACAAAGTCAGCCGCTATCAGGCATAAAGCAAACTGACCCGCGTTGAACAGACAGTTCAAAAGGCCGTGTTTGCGCGTAAAGAAATGGAGTAAGAAAGAAGGCATAATTGTGATTAGGGCAGTAGGCAAACCGTAGCGAAAAAGAGCCCCCAACACGATGGGGTTGCCCGGGCTAATGCGAACCCCCGAAGGCATGACCACTTCTATGTGGGATGAGATAAGGCCAAGGATGGCAAAGATTAAAGTGGCGGTAGGATTGGGAATTGGTCCTGTAAGGATATGCATAACGCCCAGTGGGATGCCGATTGCCGCGCAAAGCGCCAGAGAAATGGCAAAAGGCCATACTTCGCGCCCTTCTAGGCGCGTTCGTATTAGCCGAAATGTGTTTTTGGTTCCTTGTCCCGACCCATTGTCCGGCTTGAATACTGAACTAACTTTGCTCCACTTGTTCTCCAACTGCCTACCCCTTCTTGGACGCTGGTTCAATTAAAGGGACTGAACGCGCAAACCAGCAAAATCTTTCCTTTATTGCCTCTATCGTATATGTGCAAGTAATATTTAATACCCTATACGAACAATTTACATACATAAGACGGGTGCAATCTAGAGATCTCCGGCAGTGCGTATCTGGTTACCTCCGTGTTTTTTCGCTAGATACATGGCCTTATCTGCTGCGCGAATTACATCGAACGCAGTTTCGCCATTTTCGGGCCAAGTTGCTATCCCTAGGCTGAGCCCAAATCCGATCTCCTGTCCGTCATAGAAGAAAGGAGTGCTTTTGATAGAATCGAGAATGCGGTTAGCTACGGACAGGGCCTGTACAGTATTGGTGTCGGGGCAAGGGATCACAAATTCGTCTCCGCCATAACGAGTTACGCAATCCTTGCTCCTAGTGGTAGATTTAATAATCTGGGCGATGTGTATAAGCAATTGGTCTCCTGCTTGATGGCCGTACGTATCGTTGATTATTTTCAAGCCATCTACGTCGGCGAAAATAAAGGCACAGTTTTTACGGTTTTTCGCTACATTCATGAATTCATTTTCCAACCACTTTTCCAGATATCGAAGGTTGTAGACTCCGGTGAGCTGGTCAGTTTGTGCTTCATACGTTTTTGTCACGAGCTCTCTTTCAAATATGTTCTGGAGCCTTAAGGTCATCACGCCCAACAACATTATTATTCCTGCAGTATATCCAAGATAAGGTGTAATAATCATAGATACTACCGAGAGAAAAGTTTCAAACGCAAAAGAAGATCTCCTTTCTTGGTAGAACATTTCAACAAAAACCTTTTGAAATGGTTCCTTAGTGTTAATTGACCTGGCTATAGCTACTAGAAATATATTTGCGATGTCAAATGCGCTGATCATAAGGATTATAGGGAGGAGATGAATCTCTTTTGGAAGGACTCCAGGTGTCCAACCTGTAAGCAGTCCAACGGCTCTAGCTGCATACAGAGATAATGTAAATTGTCCTGCATTGAACAGGCAATTCAAAAGTCCATGTTTCCACGTAAAGAAATGTAAGAAAAAGGAAGGAACGATTGTGATCAATCCAGTGGGTAAGCCGTATGCGAAAAGCGCCCCCATCATGATAGGGCTGCCTGGTGTGATGTGGATATCTGATGGCATGATTACAGGAAGGTGATATGAAATAAGGCCAAGTACTGCAAATATAGTAACAGTTAGGGGATCTGGCATCGGTTCTGTGGTTAGTGCTTTTACGAATAGAGGTATACCAACAGCGGCACCTATAAGGAAATATATGGCAAGTGGCAAGACCTCACGGCCTTTCAAACGAGTCCTGATCAAGCTATATCTGGGTTTAGTATCCAGATTTTCCTGGGCGCGCTTTTCGTCTATGTTAGTTGTTGTAACTGGTTCGTGAGGAGGATCTTTTCCCAAGGCTAAAACCCCTTCTCATATGGTACCTAGAGGTGTAACTTTTCCTATTTGTCGTGTTGCTGTAATTATTAAAGCTCGCTGTTGATTGCACAGATCCGTTTGTATGAGACATGGTTCTCCCAAGATATGCTGCGTTGCTATAGGCGATAGGTCATTTGATAGAACATGTGCTGCAAATAATCTAAAGAAATTAGAAAGAGTAACACTACATATTTCGTTGATAGTACTTTCTATAAGAATTATCGTATGGAATGGGACAATGTTCAATCTTTTGGCGGAAAAAAACGCAGAAACTTACCTTATTTTTATAAGAGTGTACTTTTATACGAGACATTTTCCGTTTGGAAGTTATCCTACTATCAGTCTGCTAACAGTAGATATGGGCAACCTTCTCCAGGCGTTCCGGATTTGTTGTTTCTCGTGCGCTTACTCGTATATTTATTAGGCTACTCTGAAACACCGCCGAATTGTTCCTGCAATTTGGTTACCTCGTCTGCTTCTATTTTTCTAAATAAAATAGGTGGGACTTCAAATTCTCTACCTGCTTTTAGGGCGTTCAGATCTAGAGCCTGGTCAAGATCAGCCTTCCTCTCTTGTGCATCCATCCCCAATGAGTCAAACAAGATTTCTGAGGTAAATGGAATGATAGGCGATGAAGCCAGAGCATAGGTGCGTACCAGATTTATACATGTTCTTACAACCAGAGCTGCCTCATCACGTTGGGTTTTGACCAGATTCCAGGGAGCCCGCGCATCAATGTAGACGTTTCCGTGGCTCCATAGTTGTTTCAGGGCTAGTACAGCCTTTCTGAACTCGAATTTTCGCAAGGCACTTCTGTAATCCGTCATACTATTCTTGCAATTTTCGAGCAGTTCGTCTTCTTGAGGTCCCCATATACCTCCTGCAGGGATAGTGTTGCCGAACTGGGATTCTGCAAGTTTCAAGGTACGATTCACAAAGTTTCCTAGGGTACCCGCTAGATCCTTGTTCACGACGGCTGAAAAAAGTTCCCAGGTGAAGTCCGAATCGTCAGACTCTGGCGCTTGAGTCATTAGGAAATACCGCCAATAATCTGGAGGTAGTATTTGAAGAGCTTGATCCATGAACACGCCTCGGCCTTGACTAGTTGAAAACTTGCCTCCGTAGTAGGTGAGCCAGTTAAATCCTTTAATGTACGAGGCCATTGTCCAAGGTTCGCGCGTCCCTAGGATAGTTGCGGGCCAAACAATGGTGTGGAACGGCAAATTATCCTTTGCCATGAACTGTACGTGATATACGTCTTTAGCATCGTACCACCATGATTTCCAATCACATGCATCTGGATCTGCGTCTGACCATTCCTTTGTAGCTCCTATGTACTCGATGGGGGCATCGAACCATACGTAAAATACCTTGTCTTCAAACCCTTCCTTAGGAACAGGAACGCCCCATGAAAGGTCCCTAGTTATGCATCTTGGTTGCAGACCCTCGTTGAGCCACTTCAATGCTATAGACTTGGTAAGACGAGGCCAGTCCTGGTGAGACTTAACCCATCGTTCAACTTCGGAAGCTAACGCGTCCAACTTAAGGAATAGGTGGCGCGATTTACGAAGCTCCAGGTTTTGGCTACTTGAGACCGCAGATCTTGGGTTGATAAGTTCAGATGGGTCAAGAAGGGTTGCACAATTCTCACATTGATCGCCTCGAGCCATGTCATAGCCACAATGGGGGCAGGTTCCTATTACGTACCTATCTGGCAGGTATCTTTCATCATCTAGGCAATATATCTGTTGGATTTCTCTTTCTTCAATGAAGCCGTTTTTGTCTAGCATCCTAAAGAAATGCTGCGTTAATTCATGATTCTGGGGTGAGGAACTACGTCCAAAATAATCGAAAGACAACCCGAAACGCATGTAGACGTCTTTTTGCCTTTGGTGCTGTATGTCGCAATAAGTTCGCACATCTAGTCCCTCTTCCAGTGCAGCAATTTCAGCTGGGGTTCCGTGCTCATCTGTTGCGCATATATAGATTACTTCTTCGCCTTCAAGGCGTAAGAAGCGTGAGTATACATCAGCGGGTAGCATAGAGCCTACTAGGTTTCCAAGATGCTTCATGCCGTTTATATAAGGCAACGCGCTTGTTACAAGGTATCGGGTCATCGTGAAAACACCTCTTTTGATTTCATCCAGGTTTTCACTAATAATATTGTTGATATGGGTTTGTGTCAAATGCGTGAGTGAATTATGAGAAATGTAGAAAGGGGATCCTTAGGCATAGAATGTTGAAGATAGACGAAACGAGCGGTTTTGGATGGGGAAGATTGATATGATCTGTTTGAGGACATCGGGACGATTTGGCTAGGCAAAGAAGAGAATGCTAGGAGGTAAAAGTCATAACGTGGGCGGTCCAGACTCGAATTCACCTATAGATTCTTTGGAATTGCAGACGAAATTTGCAGAGGTTTACGGGCCAGGGCCAGGTGACATTAAGATATTTTTTGCGCCTGGCAGGGTCAATTTAATTGGTGAGCACACTGATTACAATGGTGGCAATGTCATGCCTGTGGCTATTTCCAGAGGGATTTACGCGGCAGTTAGATACTTTGACAGGTTGGACAAACGAAGTGTGCGACTAGCTTCGCTTAATGAGCCAGGTTTGGTTTACTTGGACCTAGACAGACCTTCTTCCTACCTAGCAGAACGCGGGTGGGGTAATTATCCGGCGGGAGTTATAGAAGAAATACGGAAAGGTGGCTCACCATGTCATTTCCAGAATGAAGGGGAACAGCCCTTTTGCAGTTATTTGGAGACCCAATCAAATCAATGGTATGCAGATATTAGAGGGTGTGAAGTGCTGTTTTGGGGCGATCTTCCAGTAGGATCTGGGTTGTCTTCTTCTGCTGCCCTGGAAGTACTTACTGCCTATTTGTTGATGTTTCCCGTGTTCGACGACAAAGTTGATAGGCTATGGATGGCCCAGTTGTGCCAACGGGCGGAAAACTGTTTTGTGGGTGTAGACTGCGGTATTATGGACCAGTTTGCTGTAGCAATGGGTAAAAAAGACCATGCGATCTATTTGAACTGTTCTTCCTTGGCTCATTCCTACGTCCCCTTGAATCTCGATGGATTCGAGTTAGTGGTTATGAACACAAACAGAAAACGTAGTTTGTATGAGTCTCGTTACAACGAGAGACGCAAAGAATGCCAACTTGCTCTTAAGATAATTAGAGAAAAGAATCGTGAGGCCCATTTAGATAACCTTGCACAAGCTAGTTTGGACCAGGTTGTAAAGAGTTTTGGAACAATTGAAAATTCAGTGCTGGCAAGAAGGGCTAGGCACGTTATTACTGAGGACGCACGAACTAGTAAAGCCAGATTATTTCTTTCAGAAGGTGATGTTCTGGCTTTTGGGAACCTGTTGGTCGAGTCCCACAACTCGTTAAGATATGATTACGAAGTTTCATGTTTTGAGTTGGATGTTTTGGTTGATGCGGCAAATTCAATGCATTCGTGTGCAGGGGCAAGGATGACTGGAGCGGGATTCGGTGGATGCGCAATATCACTGGTGAG
>DGFF01000039.1:0-1940 GCA_002391545.1 Candidatus Fermentithermobacillaceae bacterium UBA3907
ACTACCCGTTAGAAGGAATCAAGTATTATCACGGAGTTCAGGATGTACCTATTGCAGGTATAAATTGCTTGGTGACTAGGACCGGATACACTGGCGAAGACGGGTTTGAACTTTACTGCAAAGCAGAAGATGGTCCCGCTCTTTACGAAGCTATTGTAGAAGCGGGTAAAGAAGATGGATTGGTGCTAGCGGGACTTGGAGCTAGAGACACTTTGAGATTTGAGGCATCGTTATCCCTTTATGGGAACGAACTGGACGAGAATCACACACCTCTTGAAGCCGGTTTAGGCAGGTTTGTGGCTTTTGATAAGGGCACCCATTTTGTGGGAGAAACGGCCCTTATGGAAGAAAGAGAAAAAGGACTAAGGGTAAAACTTGTAGGGTTAGAGATGTTAGAAAAAGGTGTGCCCAGGAGCGGTTACAAGGTATTTGATGAAACTGGAGAAAAGGAGATTGGGTACATCACCAGCGGTACCTTTGCACCTTATCTTGAAAAGTACCTCGCTATGGCTTATGTTCCTGTTGAATACAGTCAGAGAGGTACGAAAATCAGGGTGGATATAAGAGGTAAGAAGGTTTTAGCGGAAGTAGTAAAAATGCCATTTTATCGCAGGGAGGTTAAGAGAAAATGAATTATCCTGAAAACCTTAAGTACACAAAAGATCACGAGTACGTACGTTTAGAAGGAAACAAAGCGTACGTGGGCATTACATTCTATGCCCAGGACCAGCTCGGCGACGTGGTTTTTGTAGAACTGCCCGAGTTGGGAACAGAAGTAAAGCAGGGCGAAGTGTTGGCTACTGTTGAATCGGTCAAGGCTGTTTCAGATGTTTATGCGCCTGTGTCGGGAACCATCGTAGAGATCAACGAGGAACTCAATGATTCACCTGAGATCGTAAACAACGATCCGTATGGTGAGGGTTGGATTTGCGCAATTGAACTTTCCAATCTGTCTGAAGTTGATGCATTGATGGGTCATGAAGAGTACCGAAAATTAGTAGAAGAGGGCGGAGACTGATGAATTTCTTGCCGAATACTGATAAAGACAGGGAGGAAATGCTGAAGACTATAGGGGTAAAATCTATAGATGAATTGTTCAGCGATATTCCACCTGCTTTGAGATTTGAGGGGGATCTAGATTTGCCCCCTGCAATGAGCGAGCACGATCTTGCCAAACACATGATAGATTTAGCGAACAAAAACAAAGCTACAGGTCTAGTGAATTTCATAGGCGCTGGTGCTTACGACCACTACATTCCTGCAGTGGTTAGGCACGTGATTTCCAGGTCCGAATTTTACACGGCGTACACACCTTATCAAGCGGAAATCAGCCAGGCGGTGCTACAGTCAATATACGAATATCAAACAATGATATGCGAACTAACTGGCATGGATGCTGCAAACGCTTCGATGTATGATGGTGCTTCTGCGGCTGCAGAGTCGGTAACTATAGCCGCCGGGCTTACAAAGAGAAAAAGAGCCCTTGTTTCTAGAACAGTCCATCCAGAAACCAGGGCGGTTATAAAAACTTATGCTGCAGGTCACGATTTGGTCGTTGAGGAAGTCGATTTTGAAAATGGTGTCACATCAAAGGAACACCTTCTGTCTTCAATTGGCACAGACGTATGTTGCCTAGTACTGCAGCAGCCCAACTTTTTTGGAAATCTAGAGGAAGTAGATGACCTCTCTCAAGTGGTCAAGGAAAATGGAGCAACGCTTATAGTTTCTGTGAACCCCATCTCTTTGGGTATCTTAAAGCCTCCTGCTGAATACGGGGCAGACATAGTAGTAGGAGAAGGGCAAGTATTCGGCAATCCTATGGCTTTTGGAGGACCATACCTGGGGATAATGGCGGTCAACCAGAAGTACCTGCGGAGAATGCCAGGGCGGTTAGTAGGTATGACCACTGACGATCAGGGTAGAAGAGGCTTTGTACTTAC
>DGFF01000039.1:2093-4556 GCA_002391545.1 Candidatus Fermentithermobacillaceae bacterium UBA3907
AAGAAGGGCATTTGCGAAATTGGCGAGCAGTGCCTGCAAAGGGCCCACTATTTAGCTGACAGGATATCCGAATTAGAAGGATTTAGCCTTGCTTGGCAAGCTCCGTTTTTTAATGAATTTACAGTGAAATGCCCGATGGATGCGGACAAGGTTGTAGACGCGCTTATAAAAAAGAATATTCTTGCAGGTTATCCTCTAGGACGGTTCTACCCCGAGATGAAAGATCATCTCCTAATCGCAGTTACTGAAAAGAGAACCAAGGAAGAGATGGATGATCTTGTGGCTGGATTGGAGGGATTGGCATGAAGGGTTTAGAACCTTTGATTTTTGAAATATCGAAACCTGGAAGGAAAGCGTACTCTCTTCCAGAACTTGACGTGCCTGTAAAGAGCGTAGATAGCCTTCTGCCTGAACAACATCTCAGGGAAAGACCTGCTGAACTTCCTGAGGTTTCTGAAGTAGATGTGGTAAGGCACTTTACTAGGTTGTCGCAGTTGAACTTTGGGGTAGATATTGGATTCTATCCTTTGGGTTCTTGTACCATGAAATACAATCCTAAGATCAACGAAGAAGCGGCCAGCCTTCCTGGGTTTAACGATATTCACCCGTATGTACCTGAGGATCTGGCTCAAGGATGTCTCGAGCTAATGTATGATCTTCAGAACTATCTGGCTGAAATCGCTGGCATGGAACATGTTTCCCTTCAGCCTGCCGCGGGAGCCCATGGTGAACTCACTGGCATTCTAATAATCCGTGCGTATCATCGCTCAAGGAACGATCATAAGAGGACGAAAATTCTAGTTCCTGATTCTGCTCACGGAACAAACCCTGCATCAGCGGCCCTGGGCGGCTTTACGGTAGTTGAAATTCCTTCTGACGAGCGGGGAGGAGTGAGCATTGAACATCTGGACAAAGCTATGGACGACACTGTGGCAGGTTTAATGCTAACAAATCCTAACACGTTAGGACTATTTGATGAAAACATCGAAAAGATAGAAGAAATAGTCCACTCAAGAGGCGGATTGTTGTACTACGATGGGGCTAACGCCAACGCAATTCTTGGGATTTCAAGGCCTGGGGATATGGGGTTTGACGTTTTACACTTCAATTTGCATAAAACCTTTTCTACTCCACATGGAGGAGGAGGGCCAGGATCGGGGCCAGTCGCAGTCAAAGAGTTTTTGGAGCCGTTTTTGCCTGTACCTACTGTGACTTTCGATGGACAGAAGTACAATCTTTACTACGATAGGCCTCAGTCAATTGGGCGAATGAAATCATTTTATGGGAATTTCCTAGTAATGGTGAAGGCCTATGCTTACATCCGGGCTCTAGGACCAGATGGCTTGAGGAGAGCATCTGAGGATGCTGTGTTGAATGCCAACTACATCATGAGAAAGATCCTCGAGTATTACGACTTGCCTTACGATCGTCACTGTAAGCACGAGTTCGTGGTGAGCCCAAGTCGGATTAAGAAAGAGACTGGTGTGCGCACCCTTGATATTTCGAAGAGGCTTTTGGACTACGGTTTTCATCCGCCAACCAACTATTTTCCCCTCATTGTAGACGAAGCGCTTATGATAGAGCCTACTGAAACAGAGTCCAAAGAGACGCTGGATGCTTTTTGTGAGGCGCTCATAGCCATAGCAAAAGAGGCTTACGAAAACTCTGAAGTGGTAAAGAGTGCACCTCACACTACTGTAGTCGGAAGGTTAGATGAGGCGGCTGCTGCTCGTAATCCAAACGTAAGATGGCGAAAGCCTGAATGAGCTATAAAGGGTAGATTATGAAAATCGCAGGGAGGAGTATGCACCTTCTCCCTGCGATAAATTTCTTGAGAAATGGAGATCGGTCGTTGGTTTGCAAAGAGGAACTAGTCAGACTTTCATGGAAAGCTAGGGAAGATGCAAGACCTCCAGTTTTTGAAGCTATATACCCGTCTGGCACAGTGCCTATTAGCGTAACTGGATCTGGATGTTCTTTGCAATGTCCCCATTGTGGAGGTAAATATCTCCAGCATATGGTGCCTGTAGACATGCTCAGCGCTGTATTAGCGAAAGACGACGTCAAGAGCATTTTGCTAAGCGGCGGTTGCACAGAAGATGGTCAGGTGCCATTAGCACCCAAACTTCAGTTTGTGAGCGATGAAATTGCAAAAACGTCCAGAAACATAAGGGTAAATGCCCATCCTGGAGTAGCAACTGAGAAAGACGCTTTGCACATTGCAAATTTTGCATCGACTATTTCCTATGATTTTGTCCTAGATGACGTTACAATAAAAGAGTGTTTCGGTTTCAATCTAAGGGGCCAAGACTACGTTAATACTTTGAGAAATCTCCAAAAAGGCACGGCCAAGGTAGTCCCCCACATCCTTGTAGGTTTGTACAAAGGTGAAATTAGGGGCGAGTATGATGCGGTAAAGGTGTTGTCCCAAGAAGGCATAAGGGAGATTATATTCATAGTATT
>DGFF01000039.1:4723-9036 GCA_002391545.1 Candidatus Fermentithermobacillaceae bacterium UBA3907
AATGAAGATTACACTAGGATGTATGAGACCCCATGGAGGATATAGAGAAAAGTTGGATTTAGGCGCGATAAATCTGGGCGTAGATGGTATAGTGCTTCCTCATAGAAATGCTCTTAGAGAGGCTGAAAAGATGGGGCTTAAGATCGTGAAAAAGAGAGAGTGTTGCGCTTTTGACTAATAAGATTGGGGTATCCTATGGTACATTGAGCCTTTTAGGGCTAACGAATGCACGCGTCTTGGAAAAACCCACGACGGCTCATTTTATGGTGGGAGAGAAATGCGTCTTTTCGTGCAAGTTCTGTAGCCAGGCCAAAGATAGCACTTCTGGGCCCGATTATTTGTCTCGAATAACGTGGCCTAAAAGAGACTGGAGGGAAATCTCCAGTCCCTTTGTTCAATCAGTAGATTCTGGGGCCATTAAAAGAGCGTGCATTCAGGTTGTTGAAACTCCCAAGTCTACAGGACAGGCTTTGGAACTTTTATCCAGACTAAGGGATGCAGCTCCTGCATTACCCATAAGCGTCTGCATGTCACCGACTTCTGTTTCGAGGGCGGAACTTTTCTTTGAGCGAGGAGCATCTCAAGTAGGTCTTCCAATTGATGTGGGCTCAGAAAAGCTATACGCGACTGTAAAAGAGCGAGATTATGACATTTCGTGGGAAGTGGTCGAAAAAGCTTCGAAAAAATGGCCTGATAGGGTGACTACTCATTTTATTGTAGGCTTGGGCGAGACAGAAGAAGAGATGATAAAAAGCATCTACGAATGTTTCAAACTGGGTGTAACCGTTGGGTTATTCGCTTTTACCCCGGTGAGAGGGACTGGCATGGAAAAGATTCCGCCTCCTGCGAGAAGCTCGTATAGGAGGGTTCAGATAGGTGCATTCGTTATTAAAAGTGGAGTTTCTTTGGATAAGTTTGTATTTGATAAAGGGAGAATAGCTCATATTGAAGTTTCAGATCAGAAGGTTTTGACCGAGATAAAAGCAGGTATACCTTTTCAAACATCAGGATGCTCTTTTTGCAATAGACCGTACTACAATGAGCGTCCTGGGCAGATTCCCATGAACTATCCCAGATCTTTACACCTTGAGGAGGCAAAAGATTGCCTAGCCGAATCTGGATTGATCTTTTAGGTTTCACTGGAGAGGTATTATGGCAGGGGGGAATTTTGTGAAAGTAAGATTGTTGTCTCATGGGCCTATGAAAGGGAGATTCAACATGGCGATAGATGAGGCAATACAAAATGCTGTGCGCAGGGGACAGGTTTACCCCACGTTAAGGTTCTATCAATGGGAACCTGCATGTCTTTCTTTGGGATATTTTCAGGATGTGAAGAAAGAGGTGGAGGTAGGGGTACTTGAGGAATTAGGCATTGATTTGGTCAGGCGTCCGACAGGTGGAAAAGCAGTGCTCCACGATGATGAATTAACGTACAGCGTGACGGTATCGGAAGAGGATATGCCAGGGACGATCCTGGAAACGTATAGGACTATATCTGGGGCTATTGTACATGGATTGCAGTCGCTAGGCATTCCGGCTGAGATGGTAACGCTTGAGAGGGGCGCTAAAGCGGGTGACCCTGGGTTTCAGCAGGCGGCATGTTTTTCAGCGCCTTCATGGTATGAGGTAGTTGCGCAAGGCAAGAAGATCGTCGGTTCGGCCCAAGCGAGAAGAGGTGGAGTTATACTTCAGCATGGATCGATTCCGTTTAGCATAGATGCGGCCAAAATCGTAAGATGTCTAAAGACCACCTCACAGGCCCAAGCTGACCGTTTCCAATCTATGCTTTCTAAGAAATCTGCAGGACTTAACCAAGTTTCTAGCATGACAGTTGATCGAAAAGACCTGGAATCTGCACTCATTCTTTCATTTGGGGAAGTTCTTAATTGGGACATAGAGAAAGGATATCTTACCGAGGAAGAAATACAGGAATCTGTAGAACTGTCGCAGAACAAATATGGAAAGAAGTCGTGGACCATGACCAGGGGGAGGCAATCAGACAACCTGGATTCTATGTAAAACATATAGTTAGGGAGGATTTGTACATGTTCGATGCTGTTGTTATAGGTGGGGGTCCAGGCGGATACGTCGCTGCTATCAGGGGTGCGCAGCTTGGAGGCAAGATTGCCCTGATTGAAGCCAAACGAATTGGTGGTACATGCCTTAACGTAGGTTGTATACCAACGAAGGCGCTGGTTCATAGCGCGTCTACCTTTTTAAAAGCCAAAGATTGTGCCAAATTCGGTGTTAAAGCAGAAAAAGTTACACTAGACATGGATCTGGTGATGGCGCACAAGAATAACGCAGTAGAACAGCTGGTTCTAGGCGTTGAGCGATTGGTGAAGGGCAATAATGTGGAAGTTTTTGAAGGTGTGGCTCAGATACTTTCTCGGGATCAAGTTGAGGTAACAATGTCAGACGGATCAAAGCAGATCCTCGATACAAAGAATATTGTGATCGCCACGGGTTCTTCACCTTTTAACCTTCCTTTCATGGAAGGCCAAACAATATCTTCCGATGAAATTTTAGAATTGGATTATGTGCCTCAAAGGTTGGCCATTATCGGCGGCGGTGTTATTGGGATAGAGTTTGGTTGTATTTTTAGTGCGTTTGGTTCTGATGTCACTATAATTGAAATGCTTCCTAGTATTTTGCCTAACATCGACAAAGAGATATCCCAAAGGCTTTCTGTAATTCTGAAGAAAAAGGGTATGTCTATAAACACTAATACTCAAGTATCGGAAGTGCGAATGGAAGGCAATGAAAAAGTAATTATAGGCACTGGCAAAGGTGGTGCACAGAAGGAATTTAGGGCCGACTTGGTGCTTTCTGCTGTTGGAAGGATTCCTAACTTTGGTGGTCTTGATTTGGATTTGCTAGGTGTGAAGTACAGCAAGAAAGGCATAGAAGTTGATGAACGCATGGCGACTAATGTGCCTGGGATCTGGGCCATAGGGGATGTTGTTGGGCGTACTTTTCTTGCTCACGGGGCATCTTTCGAAGGAATTGTGGCCATGGAGAACATATTGGGACGTCCAAGGGTAATGGATTATTCGGCAGTTCCGGCATGTGTATTTTCCATTCCAGAGTGCGCTTCTGTTGGACTTACTGAGGCAGAAGCTCGAGACCAGGGTTTGGACATTGCAGTATCTAAATTTCCGTTTAGCGCAAATGGCAAGGCTATTTCCATGGGAGAGACAGATGGAATAGTGAAAATAGTTGCGGAAAAGACTACAGGAAAGATATTAGGTATGCACATTTTGGGAGCACACGCTGATGATTTGATCCATGAAGGAGCACTTGCTGTGAGATTGGGTCTTACTGCACAAGACATTGCAGATACAATCCACGCGCACCCGACCCTATCTGAAGCGGTCATGGAAGCTGCTCACGGCGTTTCGGGTTCTCCGATTCATCTTTTGACAGGTCGAGTTAGGTAGCGTTCAAATTGGGAAATAAGAGAGGAAGGTGGCATAGTTAATGAGACACCACTTGAGAAGTCTTGGAGATGTTGACCCTGATATAAAAAAGGTCTTAATAGACGAAGAAAATCGGCAGATGAATGTAGTAGAGCTTATCGCTTCCGAGAACCTGGTGTCGAAAGCGGTTTTAGAGGCAGCAGGCTCAGTTTTGACTAATAAGTATGCAGAAGGCTATCCTGGAAAGAGGTACTATGGTGGTTGCGAGTATGTGGACATAGCGGAAAACCTTGCTCGTGATCGCGCCAAGGATATTTTTGGGGCCGAACATGCTAACGTTCAACCTCATTCAGGGGCACAAGCTAATACTGCAGTGTACTTTGCAGTCCTCAAACCAGGGGATACTGTTTTAGGTATGAATCTAGCCCATGGGGGTCACCTTACACATGGCAGTCCAGTTAATATTTCGGGACAGTACTACAATTTCGTGGCGTACGGGGTTGACCCCGAAACTGAGACCATCGACTACGACCAGGTTCGGAGTATCGCGTTAGAACACAAACCAAAGCTTATTGTGGCAGGTGCCAGCGCGTATCCTAGGATTATCGATTTTGAGAAATTCAGAGCCATTGCCGATGAGGCAGGATCTCTTCTTATGGTAGATATGGCCCACATTGCAGGACTTGTTGCTGCTGGGCTTCATCCTTCCCCTGTCCCTTATGCTCAGTTTGTAACCACTACCACGCACAAGACCTTGCGGGGACCTCGGGGTGGAATGATACTGTGCACCCAGGAATGGGCAGCAGCTATAGACAAGGCGGTTTTCCCTGGTATACAGGGTGGACCTCTCATGCATATAATAGCTGCCAAGGCGGTTGCCTTCAAAGAGGCCAT
>DGFF01000035.1 GCA_002391545.1 Candidatus Fermentithermobacillaceae bacterium UBA3907
AGATGTGTATAAGAGACAAAGTGTACGATGCTTCCCAATACCTTACCTTACCTGACCTTCCAGAATTCACACCTAGATTCATTACACCTGATTCAAAACTACGGCGCAAAATGTACCAAGATGACCTGCAGCGCCGCGAAGTAGAAGAGCAATTTGCCGGTAACTCGGAAGCTTTTCTTAAGAGCCTCAACATGAAACTTACGCTATCCCGCGTAAAAGAAGGGGACCTTGAACGGGTTGAGGAACTGACTTTGCGCACCAATCAACTGAATTCAACTGGCGCAACATATGATTATGAAGAACTGCGCAGTTTCATCCACTCAGATGAACACCTTTTCCTTATTGCCGAACTAACTGATAAGTTCGGTGATTATGGCAAGATCGGTTTGGCCCTCGCTGAAAGATCTGAACATGCCCTTACTATTAAACTCTTACTTATGTCGTGCAGAGTTATGAATCGGGGCATTGGATCGGCGTTCCTTGTACATCTGGCCAAGACCGCAAAAGCGGAGGGGCTAGATCTCTTGGCTGACTTCGTTTCAACTGGCAGAAACCGCGCCATGTATATAACTTACAAGCTCATGGGATTTGAGGAAATACGCCAAGAAGGCAACTGGTCCCTCTTAAAATATTCAGGGGCTGAGAAAGAATATCCAGATTACCTGGAGGTCGAAGTAATAGAGTAAGTACTAATTCCAACTGGACATTAGCCACAAGGTTCGGGCGCCTATGATAGACGTCTGAACCTGTGGTATGAAGAAAAATGATCCAAAGTTGCACCTTCCACCTAGCTACAGTAGTCACACCAGTTGTAACCTAGTTTGTTTTCTATCTTTATCGCACCCCATTTTCCACAATCGCAGGGACCGAACTGCATATTTATGCAATGCCCTTCATTATTAGATCTGATTTCCAAAAAAGAAGGAGGATTTTGGCACGTTCTGTCGAAAGCTAACTCGAGTGTATTCGGAAAAGCGAACACTGGAAATCTGTTTCTTAAATGTTGCTAACTGGTTCTCTGCAATTCTGTAAAAGTTCGCAACTACCGATACAACTAACACATAAGCCGCGTGTCACGCGGTATTGGGGTAACGGTCAAAACAGCCTCAAACGGAGGTGAACTGCTGTGTGAAAGGACCCATCTATCCTATACCACAACACAAATGGTTCATCGAGAATTCCCTAAGAAAGAAGAGCATTCCATGTTCGTAATGTAACTAAATCAGGAGGTGAGTCTCAGTGACTTTACTTGCAGCAAACGCAGCTGAGGGAGTCTTCATCTTCGCACCTGGCATGCTTTGGGATTTCATATTGATTGCGTCATTGTTCGTTTTAGTTTTCGTGATGATCCAGAGAGCCAGAGTGGGTCTTCCCATTCCTGAAATTCGCAAAATAGCAGGTTTGGAAGCCATTGATGAAGCGTTAGGACGCGCGACAGAGATGGGCAAACCGGTCCACTATTCACCTGGTATGAGCGGGTTCGGCTCAGAAATGTACGCGGCACTTGCCGTTTTGTCTTATGTAGCCAAGATGGCCGCTCAGTACGATACAAGACTCATCGTAACTACCAGAAGGCCTTACATCCATCCTGTTGCATCGGACATAGTCAAACAGTCTTATTTGGAAGCAGGACGCCCTGAAGCCTTCAACCCTGAAGATATCAGGTACGTCTCAGAATGGCAATTTAGCTATACTGCTGCTGTAATGGGCATATTTCAGCGTGAAAAACCTGCGGCAAACTTGCTCATAGGTTACTGGATGGCAGAATCTTTGGTGCTGGCGGAAGCAGGCGCACAAGCGGGCTGCATTCAGATAGGTGCAAATACTAACATATTCCAAATACATTTCTTCATAGTTACCTGCGACTATACTTTGATAGGCGAAGAGCTGTTCGCTGCATCTGCTTATCTGTCCAAAGACCCAATGCTTACCGGTACTGTAGTAGCTCAGGACATGTTAAAAATAGCCATAGGTTGCTTAGTAGTTATAGGTACTATCATTGCAACAGTCAAAGGCGATGCACAAAGCCTTATTGACTTTCTATCGCTCTAAGGGGGGAGAACAGTGAAAAAACAACTTCCACTTATAGTAGTTGCTGTAACAGCGATCATCGTAATGGCCGTTAAGTTCATTGACTTGGGCGATTTCGGCGCGGCAACTATCAAAGAACTAGATACTTGGAGTCAAGTAACCTACGAGTTCGCATTTCTCTTAGGAGCAATCAACTTGACTCGTTTGCACTACGGTAACGTCTCGAAAAAGCGTCCCAAGTGGGTATATAGCGTGATAGCTCTCATTGCAATGGTAGCCGCTGCGATAATCACTTTGGTAAATGGTGTGAAAGGAGACGTCACTGTTTTCGTTGTCGAGAACATTGCTAACAGAATTGACAGTGCCGTTTATGCTTTGTTGGGCTTCTACGTGTGCTCCGCTGCATATCGCTCCTTCAAGCTCAAGAATGTAGAAGCCACCCTCTTGCTTGGAGCGGCAGTGTTACTCATGCTTGCACAAGCCCCTATTGGGGATGCCATTTTCCCAGGTATTTCAAAAGTCGGGGAATGGATACTTTCAGTACCTAACTCGGCAGGCATGCGCGGTATACGCCTTGGTGCTGGCATTGGTGCATACGCAGCGTCAATTAGGGTTATTCTGGGCCTTGAGCGAAGCTGGACAGGTTCGTAAAGAAAGGAGGGATCCAGATGGACTGGGAAAAACTGCAGCATATAGATATTCGAATTCTATATGTGATAATACTTGTATGTTTGTTGATTCCTATGTTTAAACCAATAGGATTGCCTATTGCGATATCTGATGCTACCAGGCAAGTATACGAAACAATAGAAAATCTCCCCGATGGTTCAGTGATATGGGTCTCTCATGATACAGGCCCTGGAAACGCACCGGAACTGAACCCTATGATAACGGCTTTAGCACGTCAAGCCTTCAGGAAAAACTGCAAAATCATAGCAACTGCGTTTTTCAACGAAACCGTCGGTCCTACCCTCGTTTATACCCACATAAATGAGGTTGCTGAGGAAATGGGCAAAGAATACGGCGTTGACTGGATTAATCTAGGTTACAGAATAAATGCTGACGCAACAATGAAACTCATGGTCGAAAATATTGCTGAAGGCGCTCTGGGCGTTGACTGGCAGGGTGAACCGTTGGACAAATTCCCGATCATGCAGGAAGTAAAATCAATTCGCGATGACGTGGATCTGCTCTTCGTCACCACTGTAGGAAGTCCGGGATACAGTGATTGGATGCAATATGTCGCAGAACCGCTTAACAAACCACTCACAGGTGGCGCATCCCTAACTATGTATTCAGGGTTGCAGCATTACATTCGTTCCGGACAATTGAAAGGTTTCCTCGGTGGATTGAGGGGCGCTGCGGAATATGAATTGCTTGTCGGAGCCCCAGGCAAAGGTTGCGCAGGTATGGATGCTCAATCTCTAGGGCACGTTACAATTATTGTCTTCTTGATTCTAGGTAACATAGGCTACTTTGCTGCCAAGAAACAAAGGCAGCAAGAAACCTATTGAAAGGAGGTCATGAAATGACAGTAGAACAATTGGGTAATATATCCGCCTCGATCTGCATAATCATGGCCTGGTCATACTTGTGGAAAGAGGACAATCCTTTATATAACTTAGCTGAACACTTACTTGTAGGTATAGCTACAGGCTACGGGATAGGATATACGATATTAGTTCAACTTGTTCCTAGAATAAATGATGAGATCATCGGAAACCAGCACTATTCTCTGATCATTCCCGCAATCATTGGCTGTCTAATATACTGCCGATTCTTCCCAGGATACGAGTGGTTATCTAAGATATGTATGGGCTTCTGGATTGGATACGGTGCAGGCAACCATCTGGCGTTCAACCCAGCAACATATATGCCTCAGGTATTTGATACTTTCATCAATCTCACTAACATAAACAACATACTTTACTTCCTGATAGTAATTGTGGTCATATGGTACTTCATTTTCACGGTAAGAAAAGATACGCCTGTGCGTAGCGGAGCCTCTCAATTAGGTCGCTACGCGCTAATGATCGCCTTTGGTTCCGCCTACGGTTCAATCACCATGGCCTATTTATCACTTATCATCGGTCAGCTAGAAATAATCTTCAGAGATACGTTGCATCTCATAAAATAAAAATCTAGTCTAAGGCTACAGGTAAAGAAACAGGAGGCCTGCGGAACCTCCTGTTTCTTTGTCATATGCTAGATAGACTTTCGGATTTTACTTATATTAGGCACCTTATTCATGGAGCAAGATCGAATAGAAAGGAACTGTTCCCGGCGCTCCGGTGCTTCAGGATTGTCTTATCACATCAACGAGATCGAGAATGACCATATTCATTTCTCGCCCCGCACGTTTGAAAACCGGAGTACTGCATCTGGTTGCCATGGTAATTTCTCTCTTCAATGCTCATAAGCCTGCATCACATCTGAAATGATGTGCATGGCCTCTCCTCGCAAAATCCTTTTGAGTTTCAGAAGACCCAGAGTAATCTTACACAAAAATGCAGGACGGGCTTTCTTAGGGTTAACAAACGGGCCCCCGCGAAAACCTGCACACTCCCTGCAAAGTGCACAATCGCTCATTGAAAACGGAAAATAACACTCCTTGAGGAAAGCCTCCCTTTCGAAGGCGAAAGATGCATCTTGGGAGTGATTCTTAGATCAAACACGACATCCTCACTAGCATTGATCGCCCTTTTATGAGAAACTTTGCTTAGTAGACGTCCAAAAAGCCAAACAATTTCCTTATAGGGATTTGGGATCCCTAAAACATCCGTTTTCCATGCTCCCCGTAGGGCATGATGGTAATAGATGAATCCCATGTAGGCCCCAAGAGAGGAAGAAAAACGGAGGTTTTAAGAAATGAACATAAAAGAGGAAGTATTGACGAGCGTCTTAAGCAAAGCCCTTGGCACAACCATAGTCCAGGCAGAATACCAGTCCCGGGAACTTCATGGCGGAACATTGGGCACTGTTAGGCTCGTTACGGGTATAGCAAAGGCTGCTTCTGGTAGCAAACTGCCATACAAAATCGTTTGGAAAACGCAAAAGAAATGGGAACGATACGGTGATCCCGGTTCGTGGCGCAGAGAATACGACCTTTATCAGTCGGGCCTAGATACTGCTTTCACTAGAACATTCCGCTGGCCAAAATGCTACCACGCCGAGATAAACGACGATGAAAATGAGATACAGTTGTGGATGGAGTATATCCACGGCGTTTCGGGTTCGAGTTTGTCCCCAGATATGTATGAGAGAGCAGCCAAGGAATTAGGGCGTTTTCAAGGCAAGCTGTATTCGGAGCAACCGTCTTTCTTGAAGAACCTGACCAATATGAGTAGTGTCGATTATGTGAAGAATTATTACCTCCATTATAGGTCGTGGCCTGTAGTGTACGACTATATACGCTCCCAAGATTGTGAAATCCCCAAACATATTTGTGAAATGCTCATCGCTATTGATGAAAACTCGGATGAAGTATTTAGGCGTATTGAGAGGCTGCCTATCGTGCTGTGCCATAGGGATTTCTGGGTGGCAAACATATTCTATTTGGACGATAGCATTGTACTCATTGATTGGGATACGACCGGTTGGGGTTACCTTGGTGAGGACATCGCAAGCCTAATCGCTGATGAATCTGACGTGTGCCACATGGTCGAATACTATGAAAGATGTATCCCGGCGTACTACAAAGGATTCTCAGAATATGCGGACATATCCCATATCACAGATAATTGCATATACGAGCTGATTCTCCTCATGTTTGGATATAGACTGGTTGAATGGTATATCAACGCAAATTATGAAAAGTCGCTGCATCTCAATACACTTCAAAAAATCTATGAAATGAGGAATAGTAGAACAAATCACCAAACATAACTATATTGAGAAGGGCAAGTCCGTTATCGCATCAAGAGCGTCCCTGTACCTGGCTTATCCCGCCACTTTTCTTTGCGTATGTACTTCTTATTGTAGAAGAATGTCAACGAACAGTGATTTTGTCGCCTTAAACTGCGACAAATTGGGCTGAGAATATGTTACCTTCTTTTTGTGAATATTGGCGGCAGATTCCCACAAATATAATTGTTAATCTTCTTTGTAGTTTTGGCGGATTTGGCTCAGCGTCCAATTCCTCTTTTCAAAGTACTGTTGTACGGGGTCATCAGTCCTAGGGGGTAGCTTGAAATTCAACCAATTCCCAGTCCCGTTTCATGGTGACAATGTCATTGTCCGATCACACACCTAATCACACAGTACTATTTACATTAGCTCTCAATCTAAGTTCACCAAAGTCTATTACATCTTCCCCTTTTTCAATATCACTTATATTAAATCTATGTTCATATTTGTAGTCCTGTTCTATCCAAAGCCTTATAAAACCTAATTCCAAATTATAAATTGCTGAGTATACAGTCGAACTTTCCTGTTTAACCTCTTCAAGAATTAATTTCGCTTGATTTTCATCACTTATTCCATTCTTAAAATGTTCCTTGACCTTATCGTTTCTATCACATGGCAACATATTGTAATATGCAAAATTCGTTATTACTTCGCCTTCGTTTATATTTAAATTTACATGTTTTTCAAATTTATCCTCTTCATAAATAATTACATTGCTATTTTTATCCACAAACATATAATGCACTTTTGGATAAAATGCATCTTGCATATAATCCAATTTATGTCTCTTAGCAATGTCTAATGCTTCTTGTGCTGTCGTAGCTCTTTCTAATATGTATTTTATTAGCCCCAAATCGTTCATATCTTTAAACCCATCTTTAATCTCTGTATTCATTAGTGCTGCCATTCCAACAAATAATCCTTTATCATTCATTCCATCATAGGGTCTGTCATCACCCATTTGTTCAATAAAAATTATTCCATTTGTCTTTAATCCATATGATCTACTAGGTGGTTGTATGTGAATTCTCCCGCCTTTTCCAAGCCAGTCAAAATTTCTTCCTATGATTAATTTCTCTTTCTCTGTCTTGTAACTAAATATTGTGCACATATTGTTTATCCTCCGATATTATATTAATACTCTGTGGCATTCTACCGCAGTAAAGCGCTGTAAGAACGACCTTCCTACTTGACGTTCGCACAAGACCCTTACGTGAACATGTTGTTAGGTGTTAGTATCATATCACTACAAATATCTTTTATGAATTGACAATAAACAGTCTCAATAATATCTCATTTATGTTTTAATATGTCGATCAAGTCCATATTTGTGTGTAAAACTGCCCTCAGCTAGATACATCGTTAAAAGGTCCTCGTTACCTTACGTGTTTGTGAAAGGATCTCGCTTTCACGCCAAGTAAAGTATTCTTGCATTTCTCGTCCTTTCCCATAAGCAGGACACCTAGCCAGGCGGATAACTGATTCTCTATTTGGGAAATACGTATGACCCGTTCCCGTCTTCTAATTTCTTCGTTCAGCCTCTCTATGCTGTTAGTAGGACGCAATCTCTTACGATATTTCTCGGGAAGTGAAAGCACTGCTGAAGCATCATAGAATCAAGTTTCAAGTATCCTCATGGCCTTGGGCGCTCTATCTTCATGTGGCGCTTCTAAGATAGCCCGTACATGGGAGTGTACTTCGTCCTTTAGGCTGTTTGGTGTGGC
>DGFF01000100.1 GCA_002391545.1 Candidatus Fermentithermobacillaceae bacterium UBA3907
CCCAGAATTCGACTTGCCCGGGGAAAGGAGGACTAGCACATGCTTAATTTCTATCCAAAACCAGAAGATTTTGCTCCCCTTACCCTCGATGAAAAGATAGGTGACGAGATCACCAGGCCGCCCATAAGCTATTGGGAGGACGTTTGGATTCGCTTCCGTAAGAACAAATTGGCTACTATTGGTCTTGTAGTTCTTAGCATACTTATTACCATGGCCATTATAGGTCCTATTATCAGCCCATGGGATTACAGAACCTGCGATTATGGTCATGTAAATGAGTTTGTGAGCAAACGTCATTGGTTCGGCACAGACTATTTAGGACGCGACATGTTTACCAGATTGTGGCAAGGTACTAGGATTTCCGTGTTCATAGGAATCACAGCCGCTTTTTTAGACTTGCTAATAGGCGTAGCTTGGGGTGGAATAGCCGGCTACTTTGGCGGCATTGTAGACGACATTATGATGCGTATAGTCGACGTTTTGTATGGAATTCCATATCTTCTGGTAGTAATCTTGCTCCTTGTTGTAATGGAACCAGGTTTAACGTCGATTATTCTCGCCATGAGTCTAACAGGCTGGGTAGGCATGGCAAGATTGGTTAGGGGACAAATTCTACAGCTCAAAGAAATGGAGTACGTCCTGGCAGCCAAATCTGTGGGAGCTTCTCCCCGACGTATAATTGCGAGACACCTCATACCCAACACCATGGGCGTAGTTCTCGTAAGCCTAACATCCAGTATCCCAGGAGCCATATTTGGAGAAGCGTTTTTGAGCTTTATAGGACTGGGAGTTCCCATGCCCCAAGCAAGTCTTGGAACTCTCGCTAACGAGGGGTATCAGGTACTGAGAATTTACCCTCAAAACATGATAATTCCGGCGACAGTTATGAGTTTGCTCATACTATCTTTCAATTTTGTCGGCGATGGATTGAGAGACGCTCTTGACCCGCGCCTGCGTCAATAGGGAGTGAAGCTACATGGAACAAAAAGTCGTAAAACGAGAACTAGAAGAGCCAGCAACTGATCAGCTGCTCTCAATAGAGGACCTCCAAGTATCTTTCCACACTTACGCAGGCGAAGTGCATGCAGTACGCGGAGTTACCTATTCGGTGGAACAAGGAGGCTCCCTAGCCGTTGTTGGAGAATCAGGCTGCGGCAAAACTGTAACAGTACAGGCTGTAATGAGGTTGACTCCTATACCGCCAGGCGAGATTAAGGGCGGTAAGATTATATTCAACGGTAAAGACATTCTGTCCCTTACTGAAAGGGAAATGCAATCTATTAGGGGAAAAGAAATAGGCATGATCTTTCAGGACCCCATGACCGGACTGAACCCTACGATGACTGTGGGAAATCAGATCGCAGAGGCTATAATTAAGCACCAGCGCGTGTCCAAGCACGAGGCTATGGAAAGGGCAATAGAAATGCTCAATTTGGTAGAAATCCCAAATCCTAGGGTCAGGGCCTCTCAGTATCCCCACCAGTTTAGCGGTGGTATGCGTCAAAGAGCCATGATAGCTATTGCCCTGGCGTGCGCGCCTGTACTCTTAATTGCAGATGAGCCTACTACATCTCTGGATGTGACTATTCAATCCCAGATTCTTGACCTTCTTCAGAACTTGCAGGACAGGTTGGGCATGACCATAGTTCTTATAACTCATAATCTGGGCGTGGTAGCCCGTTTGGCAAGAAACTTGGTGGTCATGTACGCAGGTAAAGTCGTGGAAAGGGGGACTTCATGGGATATATTTTATGAGCCAGCTCATCCGTACACCGAGGCCCTGCTCCAAGCAGTGCCCAGGTTAGACAGGCCATCCCGGATGGAACTGGCATCTATCCCAGGGGCCCCACCAGATCTTTTTGAACCTCCCCAGGGTTGTGCTTTTGCACCAAGGTGCAACTACTGTATGAAGATTTGTATGGAATACGACGCAACGCCCATTAAAGTTAGCGACAGTCATCATGTATCGTGCTGGCTGCATCATGAGGCCAACCCAAATCCTCTACCAAAGGAACTGCAAAAGGGTGGTGGCAAACGTGACTGACCAAATCGCCCTAAAGGTTGATAACTTAAAGAAGTATTTCAGGGTAGAAAAACGCAAAATTCTTAAGGCAGTTGATGATGTTTCCTTTGAGGTAAGAAAAGGAGAGGTCCTCGGCATCGTTGGAGAATCAGGCTGCGGCAAGACAACTGTAGGCCGAACAGTGGCACGGCTTTATGAGCCTACAGATGGCAGAATCATTTTTGACGGCCAGGATATTACTGACACGCCGGAAAAAGACTTGCTCTGGTTCCGCAGAAAGCTGCAGATGATCTTTCAGGATCCATATGCATCCTTAGACCCTCGTATGACCGTAGGCGAAATCGTAGGAGAACCCTTAGATGTTCACGGACTGGCATCGGGCCAAGAACGTACTGATAAGATACATTATCTTCTAGAGATAGTGGGTCTCAGCCGAGAACACGCCAACAGATTCCCCCATGAGTTCTCAGGTGGACAAAGGCAAAGGATCGGCATAGCCCGTGCGTTGGCAGTTGACCCAGAATTCATAATCGCAGATGAGCCCATTTCCTCCTTGGACGTTTCCATTCAAGCGCAAGTGGTTAACCTTCTTACGAAACTCCAGGAAGAACGGGATCTGTCATTTATGTTTATCGCTCATGACCTTTCAATGGTGAGACATATTTCTCACAGGGTAGCTGTCATGTACCTGGGTAAAATCGCAGAGATAGCTCCGTCTGAGCGGATTTACGAATGGCCACTTCATCCTTATACCAAGGCGCTTATGTCTGCTAATCCTATACCTGACCCGGTTATAGAAACGTCTAGGACGCGTATAAGCTTACCAGGAGAAGTGCCAAGCCCAATTAATCCGCCGCCGGGGTGCAGATTCGCAGGCAGATGCCCGCAAGTCCATGACCGCTGCAAGGAGGAAGACCCGTATTTGAAAGAAATCGAACGAGATCACTGGGTATCCTGCTTCCTATACTAGATATGGGAGCATGGGGACGGTTCTGATGCTTCCATGGGGAGCGCGCAGTGAGGTGCAGTGAGGTACAGTGGAGCGCAGTAAAGCACAGTGAAACGCCGAAGGCGGTTTTGGTCCAGCATTAGTCTGGCGTCTGGAACCTAAGGATGTTAGCAGTGCGGCAACAAATGAGCGGGAACCCCACCGTTCGGCTTGCCTTTTATTGCCGCACCGGCAATGGTATTAAGCTAGTTAAGGTAATGATGACGGTGGGGCTCAGCTCGGGTTTGAAGAACGCCTGAAGGGCATTCAGAAGGTCCTGGGTTCGCCCCCCATCGGCTCTCTACCCCAATACCCCAATACCCCTTTTTTTACCCGATAGACCATCCCAGTAAGTATGCATTAAAACAGTATCTGGCAAGTTCTGACATGCGTTTTTCATACCGCCAGCGTGCCTCTTACGTACTTTTCGCACACCCTGGGCATATCTTGCACATATCTTAGGCATGTTCAGACCGCTAGTTTCCCTGTAATACGCTGCGAACCTGAGGACCACTTACAGGTAGTTCACCCTTGAATGTTTTGAGCCTGTTACATAGCAACCGCGCCCCAAATTATCCATTCCTTTTCCGGTAGCATTCGCACTTAGGGTTTCCTACTTAGGGTTTCCCCTTTAGGATCCCCCCTTAGAATCTCGCTCACCCCCCTTCAGAACTTTTTTCAATTTCATTTTCATTCAGAATCAGGAGGGATCTCGTCTGTATCCCATATAACCTGTTTTCTAGATAATGTGAGGGGACCCCCTCGGTTGACTGCGGACCATCCTACATCTGCATACGATTGAAGACGATCAATGGTTAAGAACGATCCAGGAGTTTACGTGGGTTTACACGAGTTTATTATGAGGCAGACCTTGTAGACTGTAGACCTACAGAGCAGATAAACACCGGAAACAACATGAAAAAATCAGGGGAATACGCATCGCTGTTCAAGATTAGGAAGGATACAGCGACCACACTGAAATAGCAGCGCTTCGTGTTACAGGCTGGAAGACGCAAAATGAACAATTCGAATAGAAAACCGAGTTCGCCTAGAAAAACCGTGAAGGAAATCCGCAGGTAACTGGTATAATTAACTATACGCAAAACTTAAGCAAAAATTGGGCCAAGAAAACTCCCTCGAAAGCACTCTGTCATATGACTTGCAGGGACAAGAAAAGTTGGAAGCAGGAGAACCGTCCCCATGCTACTAACCAATCATCTACAAGGCGCTGCGGCGGGTACACTAATAACTGCTTGCTCACGGTAAATCGATTTGTTCGCGCCTCGGCCCCTGAAGCACAAACCCCCGTCCCTTCTGCTTCACCTTCTGCTTCACCTGCTGCTTCGCTTGAAGCACAAACCCCCGTCCCCTCTGCTTCCTAAGCGCCGACTGACAAAACGCCTATATGAGGAGCTTGAATTCTTAGGTATTAGTAGGCAAGAAGTGAAGAAAGCCGTAGATGCCGCTTGGGAAGAAGATGAACGTTTCAAAGCAGATATCCGTCTCAAAGGCGAAGAAGTATTGGCATATATAAAAGCCAACAACTTGAAAGGAGCAGTTTTAGCTGGGCGACCATATCACCTAGACCCTGGAATCAATCACGGCATACCAGGAATACTGACTTCCAACGGTATGGCGGTCCTTACCGAAGACTCAATTGCTCATTTACGAAAAGTAGAGAGACCTTTGCGAGTTGTAGATCAGTGGGCATATCACTCCAGACTGTATGCGGCGGCAAGTTTAGTATCAGTAACGCCTGAACTGGAATTGGTTCAGCTAAACTCTTTTGGTTGCGGTATCGATGCCATAACCACAGATCAGGTCCAAGAAATCTTGAATCAATACAACCGGCTTTACACTATGCTAAAAATCGACGAGGTAAGCAACCTAGGGGCAGCAAGAATTCGCATTAGGTCGCTTATAGCTGCTGTTGAGGAAAGAGACAAAATGGGAATTGAACCCAAAAAAATGTACTCAACTCCAAAACGACGCCTGTTCACAAAAGAAATGAGGCAAGAACACGCTCTGTTATGTCCCCAGATGTCACCTATTCATTTTGAAATACTTCTTAAAGCGTTTAGATCTGAAGGATACAACGGGGTACTCCTTTCTCGAGTAACGCCAGAAGACATACAAACCGGGCTAAAGTACGTGAATAACGATGCATGTTATCCTGCCATAATCGTAATAGGTCAACTGATTAACGCGCTTCAATCAGGAAAATTCGACCCTGATAGCACAACGGTCCTAATGACCCAGACAGGCGGCGGTTGCCGTGCCACCAACTATATAAGCCTTCTACGTAAAGGTTTGCATGAGTCTGGTTTCTCCCAAGTACCAGTATTATCCCTTAGCTTACAAGGCATTGAAGAAAATCCGGGATTCAGAATAACACCCAGATTGTTAAAAAAGGCGGCCATGTCTGTGGTGTACGCTGACCTATTGATGCGGGTACTTTACCGCGTTCGACCGTACGAAACAGTTCCTGGCTCTGCAAACAAACTGCTTACCAAATGGATCCAGATTTGCCAAGATGATGTAGTAGAAGCCGATAACCAGAAGTTTAGGGAAAACATTTGGGGAATAGTAGAAGACTTTGACTCCCTAGAAATCACAGATATACAAAAACCCAGAGTCGGAGTGGTAGGAGAAATCTTGGTCAAATATCACCCAGCCGCAAATAACCACATAGTGAGCATCTTGGAATCAGAAGGTGTAGAGGCCACAGTTCCAGATATGATGGACTTCTTCCTCTACTCTGTTCATGACGGTGTGTTCCGCCACGAGTATCTAGCAGGTTCACACGCAAATATGGTTTTTAGCAGAGCAGCAATCCGTTATCTCGAGTCTTTCCGTCGGACAATGAAAAAAGCGCTAAATGCAAGTGAAAGGTTCGAAGCCCCTAAAACAGTGGAGTACTTGGCGCAAAAGGTCGAGGGAATCCTTTCTTTAGGACATCATACAGGCGAAGGATGGCTTTTAACTGCAGAAATGGTTGAACTAATCGAAATGGGAGTGCCCAATATAGTTTGCTGTCAACCGTTCGGGTGCCTCCCAAACCACGTCACCGGCAAAGGTATGATTAAGGGACTAAAAGAACACTATCCTGACGCCAACATCGTAGCCATTGATTATGACCCAGGAGCCAGCGAAGTAAATCAAATCAATCGCATCAAACTAATGTTATCTGTAGCTTTTAGAAATCTACAGACAGAAGATGTAAAAGCAGCTACTTAACTCCCACCTCAAGAAACGCGTAATCCGTGCAATATACTTCTTACGAAACACTAATTGCTCTTTTCCACCTCTTCTATCAACCGGAGCAACGTATCCACTGTTTCAGCCTTTATTTCATGTCTTAAATGATCTTTTTCGCCTGTAGTCTGTCTCAGATAATCCCAAAACGCCCCTGTTAAATTGCTTTCATTAATGGCCATTGCAATAGGAGGGGTAGATGTCTTTGCCACGATTACTCCTACGTCCTCCTTCGCATACACCAACGGCCTTTCTTCTTTAGGGTCTGGGTCGATCCACACATGAAAGTTTGGATATGTCTCAAGGAGAGTAATGATATGTCTTACATGCTGGACGTATTGGCCAGGCGAATAATATGACGAATACATGCTGAGCATATCCGAGGAAGCGATTTTTACGCGCCCAAGTTTTACCGATTCTGCATGTGGAAGCCGTATAATCTCGGTAAAAGTATAGTTCTGCATCTGGTTATAAAAATTCTCCCTCCTTAGCCTTTGCTGATTAAGAAACCATCCCCTCTCCTTGTGGGTAAACTCACCAAAAAGGGCGTGAACTAAGGCCTCTGGCATAGTAAGCAAAGAGATGGATTCGGTCGTGATAATAGAATTTGCCTCCTCCCTTTCAAACTCCAGCGGTGTGGATATATAAGGCTCTCTGTCTTTCGCTGTAAAGATTTTCATAAGGGGTTTGCACATCTTCAAGTAACTGTTAAACTCTTCCACAAAAGTTTGTATAACCTGTTTGTCTCTAAATAGAAAATTGGCAGATTCGTAATTACCAGGTGCCACCGATGAGGATACTACAGCTGCAGTCTCAGGAGCGATAAAAAGGGTGCGTCTGAACACGCCGTCTCTCTTTTTGGGGTAGAAATATGGTTCTATTGCCCCTGACATGTAAAGGGGCAGCCATTGAGAAATTGCGCTTAACATTTCATCTAGATCCCGACTGACCACATGTATAATCCTGATTTTGTTCCCTCTAGAAATAGCCTCAGTCATGAGCTGCGCCCACTTAACCACAAAAGCCCTATCACCTACCAGCCACTCTATATCTTCTTCGCTGAACAAAAGAAGAGTCTGAGGCTGGTCGTGTCGGATAACTTCAGACAGAAACTCGATAGCCGCTTGTCTTTTACCATCTACTCCATAGAAAATCGAAGTATCAGATTTGGGCAACATCGCTTGCACAGGTTCGTCATGGGAAAGCACAGGAGGTTTTCTCGAAACCTTGATGTTTGACGATCCATCTAGAAAATTCCCAACAGTTGCACTGTAAGTATCGTCGTCGGTCATAAGCCATTCGTAAATGCTTTCTGCGATCTCGTCTTCATCGTAAGATGACGGATTGATTTCTAGGAGAGCATAAATGGCCTGCCTCTGGTGACTATGGGGACAATGACGGGCGAAGTAATCTGCCATACTTCTGGCGTATTCCTCTTTAGTCTCTTTCCTAACAAATACTCGGGCTCCACTCCGCAGTCTGCTAACGTAGGACGCGTCCAAAGAAATGTATCTAGCAAGGTTGCTATTACTAGTGTTTGTGATGTCCATAAGAAGGTCTAGCTTTTCATTGAACTTCATATCATTCACTCCCTTCATCCATACATTGTAAACATCCGTTTGCCATAGGCGAACTAGTTTTCTGCGTTAGCTAATCCCATTTATTCTTACTATCTGCATTATCCCAAATAACTAGACAAATGACACGATTCGTGAATTTATTTGTCATTGCCAAATGCAAAACACCTATTCCCACAGTCTCTTTTCTATGGACAATTGTAATCAGGGGGTGTTTGCTTGTATACTGCTGTGAAACTGAGAACCGGATTTTACGAAACTACGTGCTATTTCATGGAAGTAAAAAATGAACAGGTAGTACTATCGCCTTGCAACCCTGAACCAGCTAGGGACACCGTAATCATAGATAAAGATTATCTGATCTCGGTTTTTCTCACTAGAAGCAAATTGCCGGAGCTATCCTTTGAAACAACAGACGGCCTGTACATCTGCATATTGGGACCAGATCTGAATATCTATAAATTGCTTACATCCTTAGAAAATGCCCTGGACGTGAAAGTGGTCGTAAGAACACCTTAACACCCAGAGCATATACGTATTTACTTCGTAATCACGACTATCCTGTAATCATCATCAAAGTCCACGGTGGCTCCTAAGAGTTCTGAAACATACCTGACTGGAACCATCGTACGATCGTTTTTTATCACAGGTACTGTGTCCATGACATATTTTTGCCCATCAATCCAAGCAACATTGCTACCGATAGTCATGGTAACCTTTGAAGTCCCATTTTTTATTGTAACTTCCCTTGCCCTTTGATCCCAATCCACCTCAGCTCCTAGGGCTTCGGCAATTGCTCTTACAGGCACTATTGTTCGACTATTCTCATCTATGTAAGGCTCAGAATCGAAGAAAAGAGGCACGTTGTTCACAATTACCCCTACAGTGCCCGACTCCCCGGCGTACCCATATATCAAATACTTCTGTCTATCCTTCTTAAACTGATTTAGTTCTGCAGCATATCTTCTTTCCATCTCCTGGGGAGAAAGTTTTTGTTCCAACCAGTTGCCAATCCTATCTGTACCCATAATCTTGTCGAACATCACAATGCTAGCAGTCGTAGAGCCGCTCTTGGGCACTTTGAAATCGTTCAATTGCTTTGCATAAGCCAGGGCGTAAAGTCCCGATTTTGCAGGATTGAACTTTCTGTAATCAGTAATACTAAGTTTCACACCGCCATAGGAACCCCTGGTATCAGGAGTATAATGTACACCCTCGAGACCAGACCCATTGAGCAAATCGGCAAAACGTTGGCTGTCGATTCCTACGGCGCCTATCCAAGTAAACTTATCCCTCTGACCTACGCCAGTTCCCTCACCCAATCCTGTAGCCATATAACAGAAAACAGACTCAATTGTAGGTATGTTAGGCGAAGTTGCAATCCAAGTGAGCCCTGTGTCATGCCAAATCATATCCCTAGTGTAACCTTCCATAGGCACCACTGTAAGGTCAGTATTGAAACCGTTGGCTGGACGGTTGAAAAAGCGAGCCAGCTCACCTATGGTCATGCCGTGGGCCATAGGAATATTATCTACACCCACAAAAGTCTTAAACCTTTCCTCAAGCACCGGACCCTCAACAATTTCTCCACCAAGAGGGTTTGGTCTGTCAAGAACTATTACAGGTATACCCAACTCTCCTGCAACTTCCATAACATAATTCAAAGTAGATATGTATGTGTACCATCTAGCCCCTACATCTTGAATATCGAAAAGTAAAACGTCGACATTGTGGAGCATGTCTGGAGTAGGTTTGCGGGTAACTCCGTACAAACTATAAACTGGAATATTTAATGTAGGATGGTTGTATGATTTTACGTACGAGCCTGCTGGAGCTTTACCATCGATCCCATGCTCAGGACCAAACAGGGCCACCAACTTTACGTTAGGATCATTGGCCAAACGATCTACGGTGCTTACACCTTTGCTGTTTACCCCTGTCTGGTTGGTTACAAGTCCCACCCTCTTGCCCTTGATAAGGCTGTAGTATTGAGGGGAGTCAAATAATACCTCATTGCCTAACTTAAATTGAACGCCTGGCACGTTCGCCGAGGCAGTTGACTGAAACGGAAGAACTAGGAAACAAAAAACCAACGCTATGATCAAATAAGTGGAAAACTTTCTATTCATGTTTTACCTCCATAAAGGCTACTTGGATCTCCTCACTAGGAAAACTCCACTGTGGGCGCATCGCCCCACAGTCTTTCCAAACCATAGAAACTTCTTTCAGCTTCTCTGAAGATATGTATGACCACATCCCCATAGTCCAATAGAATCCAAGTACCCAGTTGGTAGCCTTCTACATGCATAGGCTTTCTCGTGCTTTCAGGTGAATACAATACTCTATCTGCAAGCCCCTTAACATGTCTAACGCTAGATCCGGAAGCGATCACAAAGTAGTCTGCTATCAAGGTCACATTCCTGACATCTAATACATCTACATCGAAACCCTTACCCTCATGCAAAGCCCGTGCGGCGCTTACAGCAAAATCCTTGGCTGCTTCGCTCTGGAGATCGGGTATATCAGTTTCTTTTATACGAATCAACCTCCTATTTACTATTTTCAAATGTGTCTACATCATTTCTTTATTGCCCATATCTATTGAAATCGTTCCCTATAACTACCAAAACATCGACTTCCTCTGGCATATCATCGGATACATAAGCTTTCACTTGAGGGGAGGTGCTCTTTAGAACCCTCAAAATCTCAATCTGGACATCTCGATTATCTTTGGGAGCAAATACCCTAGTTTCGCTATAGTTAACCCGACTTGCCTCTTCTACACTTACTACATCAAAATCGTAACTCCTTAGAATTGAAGCAACGTAATCGGCGGCTCCAGAGATACCAGAGCCATTTTGCACCGCAACCTTTACGCTCACATTTTTTGTGCGATCTATACCTCTGAGTATTCTGTCGACAGTCTCTTCGGCTTTCTCTGAATCGATAAGCCAATAACTCACATCGCCCACGTAGCCAGGCACCCCAGGTAAAATATCCATCTCCACATTTTCTAAACTCATATTTAGACCAACAGAAGCCAAATACATAATGTCTTCGTTCGTAAGGTCAGTAAGCACGTACGGCAGTATGTCAGATACCAACTGAGGTATTTTTGGCAAAGTCGCCACTCTCATCACTTTGTCAGCAAGAGCCTTGATAAATAGATGCTGCGCCTCGATTCTACCAATGTCAGCGTTGGTATATCCCCTGTAACGCACAAATTCTAGGGCTTTTTGCCCATCTAGCACCTGAGGACCTTTCTCAATGTGTATGTACAAATCCTGATATGGATCTTCGTAATGCATGTCTTGTGGAACATCTATGTACACGCCACCCAATGTATCAACAACTTTTTTGAACCCCTCAAAGTCCACCCGCACGTATCGATGTATGTCAATCTTAAGCAAATTCTCGAGAGTTGCTTTGACAAGCTCAGGCCCACCGTAAGCATGAGCGTGCCCGGCTTTCTCTATGCTATTCACTATAGGTATTAGAACACGGGTATCCCGTGGAATAGACAACACTCCTACTTTATTCAGCTCAGGGTCAATACTCACGATCATCATTACATCTGAGCGCGTCCCTGTTTTACCGTTCAAATTAGTGTTCCCGTTTACTCCGCCATCTATCCCAATGACAAGTATGTTTATTCGAGAACTAGCTTGCTCGGCGACTACATCCTCATCAGAAAACGGATATTTGCTGGAATACGCTTTGAGATATGAGTACATCCCAAAAACAGTCCCTGCCATAAACAACAAAATCGCAAGCACAACTATACCTGTTTGTTTTAAACGTTTCCTCTTTCTCGGCTTAGAAGCGTTTTTCGGCATTTCGTATACCCGTGTTTCGTCCATATCCCCTTCCGGCTTAGGACCATTAGAATCGTCTCGCCAGCTCATTGAATATCACCACCGTATTAGTATCCACAATCCAACCCTTAGTTCTAGCTGCATATATAATATTCTCGCGCAAGCATTCAAGTAAAGCCTCTTCGAAATCACCTGTTTCGAGTAAAGCCCTTACTTTATCCACTCCCAGATAGTCTCTATCAGGCTCAATCTTGTCTGCCAGATAAAGTACTTGTTCCAGCCTGGTCCAGTCGGGCCTTCCTGTCACATGATATGAGATCGCGTCGAAAACTCCTTGATCTTCAAGTCCTAACTCTTTTTTCACTATCACAGCGCCCACTTTCCCATGCAGCAAAAAGGGACAAATCCGCTCCTCTTTTCTAGGTATTATACCCTCATTTGTAGCTATCCGCAAAATCTGTTCTGCCGAAAAATCCCTGGCTATGTCGTGTAGTAGCCCAGCTAAGTACGCCCTTTCAGGATCCACGCCGTAGTCTCTTGCAATATCATAAGCACATTTTGAAGTGTTAAGACTATGTTGAAGCCGTTCTGGGCTGAGGTAATTTTCAGCGAAATCCACAGCGCGTTTGTATAGCAATTGGCAGTTATCCTCCTACAGGGCAAATCTTCTATGTGAAACCATGTCTTAAATCCTTAGACATCTAAAGTACACGAATAGTTTCACCTTTACTGTACCACAAAGAAGAGACAGGGGGTCAGCCTAATCTGCTGCCCCCTATCCAAGACACAAGACATCCAAACGGTTATCTATCTAATGATCCCAAGCCAGTTAGCGTACAGAAAGTGAAGTCTGTTGATCAAAAGCGCCATACGACCCATAACTGTGCTTCCAAAAGCAGCTCCGAAAGATACCATCATAATACAACGGCCAAAAGTGGACACATGCTTCAAAGGACCTGTGTGTTCCCTGGAGAAGAAAAAGTATATTAATACTCCTAAAGTTCCGAAGATTATAATTGCATTGTTAATGCTGTTAAGTGGCAATATAGTGCTTTTAATCTGGTTGACTATTTGGGAACCAATAGTTCCTCTTATGGCCAAGCCCGTCCCAATTCCAACTAACATAGCTAAAGGAAACCTGGACAACCAGGAAATCTTCTTGAAAAACCTAGTGTAAAGCAATATCCCAAGGGCGATTGGCACGAGAAGTGACCAATCTCCGTCGTCAATCAAAGGCCCGATACCTTGGTCTCTAATGTTTATCCAGCCTAGAACCAAGGCATGACCAGCAGATACTCCTACGTAAACGTTCTCGACTAACCGGTATAGAGGATTGTCTTTGAACGCAAAACTCAGAATACCGATTGTAGCAATTGCTGCAATCCATACTCCTAAATCCGTGCTTATTTGCATTAACGTGCACCCCCTTTGGAGGTCTTAGAATCTTTCGTGCCCAAATACACTAAGTTGCCAATTATGACCAACGCTAGTATGGTTAAGTGGGCAATAGATTGGGCATCCATACCCCTGGTACCTAGCCCTGCCGTACCCATCAAACTTTCGTAACCAGCGGCTCCTTTCATACTGGGGATCATACCTATAATTTGACCTGCCTGAAGATAAGGAGTCATGTTAGGAACGTTAACTGCAACTATAACTGTTGCGATTGGAATTCCCAATGGATCACCAACTTGTCTTATCCACTCAGGTACCCCAGGCGTTCCTGAAGAAATACTGATTATCATTTCGATGTCTTGACATGAAGTAATGCCTTCCATTACAGGCAACTCGCTGACCTCGTTCCCTCTGTAATCCCGGGGGAAACTGCCTACTATGTCCCTAGCCACTCTTGCCATGGCAGTCTCTCCTCCTGCAAGATATCCCAAGTTCACGTAGTCCACTCCGTATTCCTTATCTCGAAAATCAGATGCGCCAAAGGCAGTTTCCAACAAGCTAGGACCTGTATCAAAAAACCCCATACCGATAACTCTTATATTCCTGCTCGCAAGGTGATTCAAAAGCGCCACAGCACCAGAAGATAATTCACCGTACCCTCCTGGCGAAGTATCCATCGATACAATAACTGCACTGCCTTCTGGCAGGTTATTTACCATATCATAGAGTTGCTTTGTTTCCGGTCCCACTGCCACTTCAAAACCTATAGGCCAAATAAGTGGAATAGAGAGGGACAGAAAAACAACTCCATATATTACACGACGATCTACATTAACAAGTTTTTCCCACACTAACTATTCCCTCCCTTTTATGAGCCTGAACCGCCAAGATACGTTCTCTCAATGCCCAAAAGAACCCTTATGCCGGATGCTATGCCACCTATCCCTGCACCAATGAGCATACCTCTCTGGCCTGCAAGGTTAGGAACGTTCATTAGCCACTCACCCATTGCAGGAAACTGCGACCATATTTTCTCACCTACTGGCACATTTGCTAGCATTAAAATAGCTGCTGATACTAGCAGAATTGCCGAATCTAGATTTCTAATTCTAAAGGCTCGGTAGGCAGCTGAAGCAATAAAGAAACCAGTCATGGCATATACTGTGGCCTGTCCAGGAACAAATAAAGCATCAAACCAGAACTGATAAGTGGGATGTGTGGGCCCCTTTGCTATCCCCAAAACAGCCATACCAATCATGGAAAACAACAAAGCACCTGAATACAGCCAGTCCAAACCTTTACCTCTGGTAATTTTCTTAGCATGGATTTGTATTAGGTTGATTGAAGCCAGACCAAGGGCGAAAGCCGCAACTATCACACCCCAGTTCTCGACTGTCCTAGCCGCCTCCCCCAAGGTTTCGGAGGTAAAGAAAAACGAAACTATCATCAATATACCAACTATAAAAGCCAAAATCATAGGCAATTCTTGCCTCATAGCACTATCACCTCTCTCACTTGCTCAAGAGTTCCTCGAAGAAAGTAGAACCAAAACTTCGAGTCACTACACCTACGACTATAAGAAATACAACTATCAATTTGGCCATATCTTGTCCCACAATGGAACCTATTTGATTACTATCTCCAGAAAGATACGCGGCCGCTGCAAATAATTCTTCTCCGATCAAAGTATAGTCAGAAGAAGCTACAAAGAAAGGAACCTGCGATAACTGGGCCGTACCTGTAATCTGCATAGCTCCAACTTCTGCCCCAACCTCTGCCAACATCAAAGCTTCCGCCCAGAAGGCCCCAAACATTAAGTTGGCAGCAGGTTTCTCTCGAGACATAATACCGAAAACTGCAGCAGCGTAAGCAAACTGCTGAGAAGAAAGAAAGCGGATGTTAGAAGGATCGTAAGCATCGCTTCTCCCTTCCTCCAAGTAAGCTTGCCTCACCGTTTCTTCTGCCATTGGGAAAACTTCAGGCTGTCTTATTGTGACAATTAGGGGCACATCAAACCTAGCTGTAAGTCGCGCTACATAATTGAGTATCGCAAGGCCCGAAAAAGTCTGTGGAGCCTCTACAGCGCTAATCCCTCCGATTCCAGGACAATAATGCACAGGTCTCCCCATTTCTGTCGCACGCCCTATTGCCTCTTCGATGGCATCCAACCCAGGAATCTTCCTAATGGACACTTCTTTTCCTTTCGAAACTCTTCGCATCGAGTACAAAATACAACCGACAACGATTATCAAGAGCCAAAATGTAAATACTCTGCCTTTTACCAACGTCAAGGTAACTTCACCCCCTATAAGTAGTATGCAACCCTTAACGTTCTTCCCTTCCTTTTGAACTCGTCTCAGAAACTTTGCTCCTAATACCTACATCCCTGTATGAATATGACCACAATGACACAGGTCTGTTCGGTATTCCAAACAATGCTCCCTTCTAATTCAAATATCACTCCTTGGCAAATATCTCAACTACTATTTTGTTAAAATGCCGATTACGCTCTGATCGTTTTCGTACAAATATGTGCGTTTACTACAAAATTTCATAAGGTGTGAGGGGTAAAAAAAATAGCGGCACATCTTAGACAACGTGCTGCTATTTACTTTGCTGTTACTTACAAGATATGAAACAAGATGCTAGACTTATGGATGAAAAGTGCGCAATATAATACCAATCTCTAATTAACAGATATCAAATATCTCCCTCAGAGAATTTCAGTACTACATTCTATTTTGCCGTGGTCTCGCTTCATTGACAACCAGCTGTCGCCCCCCTAGCATGGAGCCGTTAACCGCTGCTATAGCTTTTTCTACGTCCTCGTCCTCAACCTCTACGAAACCAAACCCTCTAGATCTGCCAGTGTCTCTATCTGTAATAATACGGCAATTTATCACATTTACATGTGCGCTAAATACCTCTGCCAGTTCTTCACTAGTTATATCCCAGGGCAAATTTCCCACGTATAAAGTCTTCATCATTGTGCACCTCCTCTCGGCAAGTTTGAACCCATTGTCTACGCCCAGTACAAAATCATGAAAAAACGATGGCGTCTAATTACCGGCTCCTTAGACACCCAGCTCAATCAATGCAGCCAGGAAGCCAGAACTTTTTCTTATCGCCCTCGATGTAAAGCCCACCCTTTTCCACATACAAACGCACCGACTCAGGTACTAGATACCGAATAGATTTACCTTGGCTCACCATTTGCCGTATGTCTCGCGATGCAATGGCCAGAAGCGTAACTGGAAAGTGATGTATTCTGCTGAAGCATTCCGGGCCAATCACTTCTTCAAGTGTGCCCAAACTCTCGACACTATATCCCGGTCGCGATATCGCTATGAATTCGGCTAGATCAAACAAATGCTCGTAATCGTTCCATGTGTGAATATCCAAAATAGCATCTAGCCCTGTTATGAAGTACATTTTGGTGTCAGTACCCAGTACGCTCCTAAACTCTCTTAGGGTATCTATGGTGTACGAGGGCCCTTCCCTGTCGATCTCAATCCTGGATACCTCAAAGTTCGGATTATCTGCCGTGGCAAGTTCCGCCATCATATACCTGTGCTCAGCGGAAGAGACTTCAGAAGGGGACTTGTGTGGAGGTCTACCAGAGGGTACAAACACTACACGTTTGAGCCCAAACCCTTGCAATACCTCTTCAGCGGCCCTGAGATGTCCAAAATGAATCGGGTCAAAAGTACCACCCATTATACCAATTGCAGTCACAAACAATGCCTCCAGAATCCGGTAACCCTGTTTTCTTCCATATTCTCTACATCCCCTCGAAATCCTTCTTATAGATCCTTCTTAGTTGTTCTTAGAATAGAATGTAGCTCTGAAATAAGAGGTTCTATCCCAGTTCCTTCCTGAGCCGATATTAAAAATACTGGCTTCTGGGAGATTTCTTCCAACTGCTCTTTTACTTCCAATAATTCCTCATATGAATCTACCAGATCAATCTTGTTTATAGCAATAACGCTCTCTTTTTCCTTCATTTCTTCGCTGTACTGCAAAACTTCTCGTTGGACGGTAAGAAAATCATCAATCACAGAATAAAGGCCTTGAGGATCGTCAGGTCTAATTTCTAGGACGTAAAGCAACACAGACGTCCTCTCTATGTGTCTCAAGAATTCATGGCCAAGCCCCTTGCCCTCGCTAGCTCCTTCGATAAGACCAGGGATATCGGCTACAACAAATCTCCACGTGTCGCCATCTACAACGCCCAAATAAGGCTTTAGCGTTGTAAAGGCGTACGGGGCAACTTCTGGAGTAGCTTCGGATATCGCCCTCAAAAACGTAGACTTGCCTGCGTTTGGAAGACCGACCAATCCTACATCAGCAATAGATTTAAGTTCCAGTTGGATCCAGCGCTCTTCGCCAGGTTTCCCTTCTTCAAACCTTCTAGGAGCTCGATTAACAGAGGTGGCAAATCGAGCGTTACCTCGCCCTCCTTTACCGCCCCTGGCAACTACGACCTCCTGACCTATTTCTGTAAGATCAGCAATTATCTCGCCAGTCTCGACATCGCGCAATAACGTACCAGGAGGAACCTTTACAATCAGATCTTGGCCTCTCTTGCCAAATCTATTGCTTCCTTCGCCAGGACGTCCATTCTTCGCAATTAGGTGGGGTCGATATCTCAGGTCATAAAGGGTGTTAAGGTTAGCATCAACCCTAAAAATCACATCCCCGCCTGCGCCACCGTCCCCTCCAGCAGGCCCCCCGTAAGGCACATACTTTTCCCTGCGAAACGCGACGCAGCCACGACCGCCATCTCCCGCTTTCACATGAACCTTCACTCTATCTACGAAACGGGAACCCAAACAAACACTCCTCCTTCAATACTACATATGCAAAACTTCGAGACTGAAAACGGCGGAACAAGCCGCCGTTTGATATGCCTACTTATACAGGTCAATCTGCTAGTTGTTATCTTGAGATAAAGAAACAGCAGGCTGAACCGTTGGATGCTCAGGCAAAACAGAGACAATTTTCTTATCTTTGCCTCTTCTTTCAAAAGAGACATAACCGTCTGTCTTAGCGTAAATGGTATAATCTTTGCCTACCCCGACATTTACCCCCGGATGTATTTTTGTACCTCTTTGTCTAACTATAATGCTGCCCGCCGTGACAAACTGCCCATCGTGACTTTTGACACCAAGTCGCTTAGAACGGGAGTCGCGACCATTTCTTGAACTTCCCACACCTTTTTTCTTCGCGAATAATTGAAGATCCATCAGCATCATACTGCTCCCCTCCTTCCCACGACCCAACTCTAACATCTGCATATTAGAGATTTTCGTATGTTATATCTATATGCCTGATATATGCCTGAGATATTGACAGCAATCCAAGTTCAAGGACTCTCATTATAGTTCTACATTCAGTTTTAGCAGCATCTTCTACGTCCATATGCACTTCTAAAAAGCCAGGTTCTCTGCGAAAGTACACCCTATCGCCAAAAAGATCTTGCAAGCCTAGCAAGGCCGATTGGGCTATTGCAGATGCGCCTGCGCAAACTATATCTTCACCGTGATCTGCAAACCCTGCATGACCTTTAATGATAAAGCCGACTAAAATATCTGAGTTTTCCCCTTTGTCTGTGCGTGCAGGCTTACGCAGAAACTGTACTTTCAACATCGGTTTCAATAGAGTCTATTCTTACCTCTGTAAAAAGCTGCCTATGGCCATATCTTTTTCTGTAATTGGTTTTGGCTTTGTACTTAAAACCCTTTATTTTCTTTCCCTTGCCCTGACGCATAATAGTACCGGTCACCACGGCTCCTTCAACGTAGGGCGTGCCAACTGTGAGGGACTCTCCATCGGATACCGCAAGCACTTTGTCCAAAACAACTTTATTGCCACGGTCCCCTGTAATCTTTTCGATTTTTACAGTACTTCCTGGTGACACTCGGTACTGCTTACCACCTGTTTCAATTATCGCATACAACTCAAAAAACCCCCTACTCTTGAGCCAACTATACAGTCACCGTTACAGTCTAGCACGGCTTTAAAACCTATGTCAAGAAAACTAACCTGTCACTCCTGCTTCATATTCGCATCTAAGGGCGTCGCTTTCGCGAAAGTCCTAAAATTGGATGTGATCTCCACCGTAACCTTTTCCCCTACTTTGGAACCTGCCCCTTCTACATGTATGACGTACCCTTCAATTCTAGCAATTCCATCCTTTTCATTCTGTGAGTGGGGCTCTTCGATGATTACTTCAAGTATATCACCAACTTGCACAGGAGCGGCTTTAGCCGAAATCTCTTCTTTACTGCCAAGAGCTTTTACGTTCATATCTTCAATGTGTAGGTCTTCTGAACCTCTGATGAAAATGCTCCGCCCAGTCTCTTTCTCCAATCGTTTCAAGTTAGCTCCGCCAGGGCCTATGAGATAAGACGCAACGCTAGGATTTACTTCTACCAGTATAGCTTCGCACGCCGAGTTCCTCAAAAGATTCTTTATCTCTCGCCTCACTCTAGCCGCAACAACTTCCTCAGACATCACAGTTCCTTTACCGCCACAATACGGACAAGTCTTGGTCATTACAGCGTCTAAGCTCTGCCTAGCCTTTTTTCTAGTCATTTCCACTAATCCCAGGCCTGTAAGACCGACTACTACGGTCTTTGTGTGGTCTTTCTTTAGATGTTCTTCCAGCTCTTTAAGAACCATTTCTTGATGATCAGGATTGTCCATGTCGATAAAATCGATAACTATTATGCCGCCTATATCGCGCAACCTTAGTTGCCTCGCTATCTCCTTACATGCTTCCAAATTAGTTTTCAACACTGTATCTGAAAGGTTCTTTCCACCTACATAGCGGCCTGTGTTCACATCTATCACGGTTAAGGCTTCTGTCTTATCGATCACTATGTATCCGCCTGAATTGAGGCGAACCTGACGATCTAGGGCTTGTTCTATGGCACTGTCTACATGGTAGAGACTGAAAAGAGGCGTATCCTTATCTCTATAGTAGATTACTCTATCTTTCATTTCTGGAGATACCGCATCAAGTAGATTTAGTATTCTGGTATAAGTCGGTCCATCGTCCACAATCATCCTTGAAGTTTCTTCCGTAAGTTCATCACGCACCATGCGTGCAACAAGATCCAGATCTTCATGAATCAAAGCCGGCGCTCGTTTGGATTTGGCGTCAGATTGAATCTTTTCCCATAGCTTGATGCCAAAACGGAGGTCCCTTTCAATTTCTTCCTTCGATTTGTTTTCAGCAACTGTCCGTATGATGAGACCCATATCCTCAGGCTTAATTTCTTTTGCTATTTCACGCAATCTCTGCCTTTCTTCCTCGTCCTCAATTCTCTTGCTCACACCTACATAGTTAACTGCGGGCATAAGCACCACATACCTTCCAGGAAGTGTAATATGCTGGGTCACCCGAGAACCTTTGGTGCCTATAGCCTCCTTTGTAACCTGAACCATTATGCTCTGCCCAGGTTTCACAAGCTCTTTTATGGTTTTTCTACTTTTGCCTTTTGGCTTAGATTCTTTTTCTTCCTGCATCTCAGGGGGCAACGAAGCATCATCCACATATAGAAAGGCATTCTTTTCTTCTCCGATATCAACAAAAGCGGCCTGCATACCAGGCAACACGTTTATTACTTTACCCAAGTAAATATTGCCCACTATCTTCTGGCTGGTGGGCCTTTCCAAATAAAACTCTACAACAGAGCCGTCTTCAACGAGAGCGACTCTAGTTTCATCTGTGTTTACATTTACAAGAATCTCCCGAGTCATGGGAGTAAAATCATCTCCTAATCTTTACCCTATCCACTATTACCTCTTTACTATCTGCACTCAATCCAAACTCAGACAAAGAATCAATCACCCACTGGGGCCTCGCTGTTCTACCATCTGCATGTTTGATCTCCATCAAAACGCACAGAATGTCAGGACCTAGATTTTGAACTGGTTTTATCTGAGCCCAACTAATGAATTCGCGTAGGTCTATGGTTTTCGTACTTTTGCGTCTATTGATATTATAAGGTACACTTGAACACTTAAGAAACTCAGTTATCGCTGTAGTCAAGCATATTTCGTCTACCTTTCTCATATGAACATGGTATAAAGAACTGAGAATTCTCGATTCGAAAGGTTCCTCATCCTTCTCGACTGGAAAAACTTGTTTAATAGAAACACCTGTTGGCAGGGTTTTCGAAAGTGAATGAGCAAGCAAAGATAAGAACTGGAATACTTCAGACCCTTCCCCCGACTTTGTACTGGCCTTTCCCAAAAACCTGCCTGAAACATTTAAGACAACATCCATATACTCATCATAACCTGCAGTGCCAACAGGTAAAGCAGAATAAAAGGAAACTTTCATCTTGGGTGAAAAACCCTGTGTCATAAGAACCGGCCAATTAGCACGCCTAAGAGCCATTCTCATGACCCGAGTCAAGTCGAGATGACTTAAGAATCTCACCTGATCACCTTTTACGTAATTCACCCTCACTTTTAACTCTTGCACAACTAGACCTCTCTCTTAACAGCTAACACATTTTCTACACCAAACTTCTCACACACTCCGCACTTAACACAGGGGCCTCGCCTACAATCTGGGGTTGTAATTCCTCTTCTGGCTTTATGCCGTTCTGACAGTAAAAATTGTTTGGTCACTCCAGAATCTAAGTGATCCCAAGGCAAAACTTCGTCTTCCCCACGTTCGCGGTGAGCGTAGAAGGATGGATCAAGGCCTGATTCCCTGAAAGATTCCTTCCATAGGTTTTCCTGAAGCATATCGGGCCAAGCATCAAATCTTGCTCCCTTTCTATACGCTATCTCCAATGCTTCAGAAAGTTTTCGATCTCCCCTGGCAAATATTGCTTCAAGCCAGGTAGTTTTTGCATCATGGTATTTATATATCAATCCTGGTCCGCGCAACGCATTGCCCAAAAGCCTTTGCCGTCTTACAAGTTCCTCCTGGGAAATACATGGCTCCCATTGAAACGCCGTATTGGGTTTGGGAACAAAACCGGAAGCGGATACTGTAATATTAGGACGAACTTTCATATTTCTCCCAATCTGTCTGATCTTCTTAGCCAAATCTGCAATTGCAAGCACATCTTCATCAGTTTCTCCTGGGAGCCCGATCATGAAATAAAGTTTTATGTTTGAAAACCCGTTGGAAAACGCATAAGTAGCTGCATCTATCAGGTCCTCTTCCGTAACCTTTTTATTAATGATATCCCTCATCCGCTGAGTGCCAGCTTCAGGGGCCA
>DGFF01000094.1:0-13506 GCA_002391545.1 Candidatus Fermentithermobacillaceae bacterium UBA3907
AAAGCACACGTAGCCGAGTGCCTAAGCTTGTCGATCTCATCGTTAATCATTGCATCTTTTTCTATATAGGTATCCGTCTGAGGAATGTATGCCTCAGGCTGGTAATAGTCATAGTAGCTAACAAAATATTCAACTGCATTTTCAGGAAAGAACGCTTTAAACTCTGAGGCCAGCTGAGCCGCCAAAATCTTATTGTGGGAAACCACGAGGGTAGGCCGGTTTAGCTGTGCGACTACGTTGGCAATAGTAAATGTCTTGCCCGAACCTGTAACGCCCAGCAGCACCTGGTGCTTGTGTCCCTTTTTTACGCCTTCTACAAGGGCGTTTATGGCTTCGGGCTGGTCCCCTGTAGGTTGAAAGTCAGAAACCAATTTGAAATCAGGCAATTCCATTCCCCCATCGGTATATTATATCTTGCGAGGGGTAGGCAATCAAATGTTCTATATGTGCCCAAAGGTGAAAAACTATGAGCTAATCAGCAGCGTCTTGAGGTTCTTTCGATGGTTTCCGAAAAAGTTTTTTTATGAGAGCAAGAATGATGCCATCGGTCTGCTGGGTTACCATAGGCTGGTCTCCAGGCTCGGGAACAAATATTACACCCAACGGTTGTCCAGATTCTTTCCGGACGTGCACCGTTTCAATTATGTGGGGCTCATCGCCCCTTCTAACCCTAAAAACCATGTAACCTTCGTCTGAAGTTCTCAATATCTGTAAAATGTCGGCTTTAGAATTAACAGGCCACTCATTTACAGACAGTATTACATCGCCAGTCCTTATCCCCGCTTCTTCGGCAAAACTCTTGTGTATCACATCTAAAACCATAACCCCTTCCTCAGGTGGTACATAAATAGGGGCATTTTCAAATTCTTCTTTCAAGCCTTTCCTTATTACCATTTCATGGCCTATAGGAGAAAACAACGCTGCGATCCACGCGAACAAAGACCACCTAGACGCAGCAATTGAAAGAATAAGCAGAAGACCACTGTAAAGCATCAAGTTTTTAGAAGTGCTCTTAGCCTTATCCTTTGGCCTTGCAGCTACTGCGATGTCACCATATCCAAGAGCCGCGATAACAGGCATCATCGCAAAGATCATGTGTTCAGTATCTAGCGCCTCAGGAGGCCTGATAAGCGGCCACCAATCCGGTAGGACGATCATATTCTGGGCATTGGGAACGAGTACGCTTGGAATCAAGAATAACACTAAAAGAGGGATGGGCCAGAACCGCTGCAGGGCAAACCCGCCTACTACTCTTCCATCCTTCTGGGAAACGTAGAAAGGAGTAGCACAAGAATGACCAGATATCCTTATCAAGAAAGACTCTGCAGCGTGCAAACAAGCCACAAGCCCCATAACTGAAGGTACATTTATCTCAGGCCAACCAAATATAAGATAACAAAGGGCCGCAATACCTCCTGCATAGGAATAGCATAACAACCTGGGACTTATTAGAAATAACAATATGGCTATGGGGAAGAGGTAACCTATTCCGCTATCGCTTACAGATACACCTACCAGCACTAGCAGAAGACTAGAGAGAAGCCCCCCTATAAGTCCAAGTCCTACGGCGTAAACGGTATTGTTAAGCGCCTTGTTCTTGGCCGCTCCGTATAAGTTTTTCTCAACAGATTGTATCTTTCGATATTGACCCGCCACGAGAACCAAAACGATGAGATACAAGATATCTACTACTATGTTACTGAACATACTAGGATAGGAGCGGATAACCGAACGGATAAGATCCACTATGGCGTCCAAGTACAGTTCTCCTTTCTCCTAAGGAACAAACCCAAACTACTGTGCTTTGCGAATTTCCTCTTTGGCAATCTCCAATGCCTTTGCAAGTTGTTCATCGTCTCCTTCTATCACTATATCAGGCTCAAGCCCTACACCATGGATCGATCGCCCCTTAGGAGTAAAATACTCGGCTATGGTAACCTTCACGTACGACCCATCTTTGAGCTTAAACGAATTCTGAACCAAACCCTTGCCAAAGGTGGTCTTTCCTATCAAAGTACCCACTTCGTAGTCTTGTATGGCTCCAGCCAATATTTCTGAAGCGCTAGCAGTACCTTCATTAACCAAAACGCAAAGAGGCATTCCCAAACCTGGGCCAGTCGATCCGAAGCTTGTCTCTTCAAACTTCCTTCCACTTATGGTGACGACTGTGCCTCTCGGTAGGAACAAATTTGCAATGTTGATACACGAATCCAGTAGTCCCCCACCGTTGTATCGCAAATCTAGCACAATTGCTTGTGCCCCTTGAGTTTTTAGATCTTTTAGCGCAGTTGCTACTTCGGTGTGAGCGTTTTCACTGAAGTTTATGAGCTCGATGTAGCCGATGTTATCTTCTTTCATCCCATAATTTACTGCTGGAACCACAATGTTTTCTCTCATTACCACGAAATCAAGGGTCTCACCGTTTCTGAAAACTGTAATCTCAACCTCAGTCCCTGCAGGACCTCTTATGAGAGCTGCTGCTTCATCCATGCTAGAGATATCTTTTCCGTCCACGCTAAGGATGATATCATTGGCCTTGAGACCGGCACTCTCTGCAGGAGTCCCTTTCATAGGCGCTATGATAGTCACCTGTCCATCTCTTACCCCAATGGTTATACCTATCCCCGAGTACTCACCAGTAGTTGAAATGGAAAACTCGATCCATTCTTTCTCAGTCATGTATGCAGTGTAAGGATCACCTAAGGCGGATACGACCCCGCGAGGAGCTCCTTCCAAAATTTCCGACTTATCAAAATCTTTGTAGTAAGTCTGGTCCAAAACCTGTACCACTTCGTAAACTTTGAGAAATGGCGTGCGCTGAACCAAAAAATACGAGCAAAAACCTAAGGTAACCAACACCGATATAAGAGCCGTGATAATACACGCTCTTAAGGTCTTTCGGGGTTTTCGGGTTTGTCGTTCAGTGCTCTCGTCCATAGAATCACCACCACTTTTAACTTAGAACGCCAGAAGAAACACCTGGATTGAAATAGTAGAGAGCATAATGCATCGTACTTAGTCTAGCACAATTAGACCATTGACTCTATAAGAAAGCAATAAATCGTTGCCATATAGAGGTAATACGATATAATGCGGCGAAACCTAAAATTTAGGGCAAAGAGTTTAGAATGCTAACACATGCTACTACATGAAACAGGCACCTGGTAGGTGAAAATATTTGAATTTCTCTAAACTAGCCGTAACAGAGATCAAACGAAACCCCACAAGGACGCGAATTGCTGTCTTAGCTTCCGCTTTGGCTGCGATGCTAATCATTCTCCTTAGGATTATCCCAGAAGGCTACCCATTAGAAATTGCCATGCCTGAGCGTACTTATTCCGGGGGTGACATCGTAATATTCCCAGCTCTGGCTCCCATATCCTCGGCAGAGGACAAGGCTCTCATCTTGCGCGATTGGCAGGGAAGCGATTGGCAATCTCATATCTTATACTACTTCCCGAAAATTAAAAAGACAGGATATTTCTGCAGCGAAGGCGCTATAGGCTGGCGCGCAATGATCCCAAAGGACGTCATATCCGCTATTTCAGATATTCCAAACATTAAAAACGTATATCCCTACAGGGCCTTACCTTGTTTAGTCACTACAGAGACGTCGGGAACCTTCCCGGCTATTCTCAGGGGTTTTAATGAACAGCCACCACATTCTCTGGAACCTTACTTACATAAAGAGGAAAAACACAACCCTTCCAGGTTTTTTTCTGAATCTTGCGTCGAAGATATGGAGGCAATAACATCTCGTCAGGTGATGGGAAAAATTCCACCTGGAAGCACAATACACGTGGCAATTCCTGAACCCAGAGTTGCGGAATTTGTTTCTCCAAACGGTGACACCACTCTACATATGGGTATGGACTGGGATAATTTAGCCAAATATTCCTTTTTGGTAGTAGGCGAATATTCAATCAAAGTCCACGAGGTAATAGATTATGAGGCCTCTTTGGGGTCACCTGATCCCCATCCAAAGACGATTCCTTTGTATTGGGAGAGACCGGAAATCCTTATACCTTCTGCTCTTTTCGAAAAGATAGCCGAAGAGACTAGTGATAACATTGACCCTGCGTATTTTGAGCCGTTCTCCTCAGTTTTTCCAACATACCAGATCACACTGACTGTAGACAATATGTCTCAAATCCACCAAACTACTCATCTCATTAGGGAAGCCCTTGGCGACGACTACGGCGTCTACGCTATTCCTGAAGCTCTTTTCGATACTAGTTCAAAAGGTCATGTAGTAATGCCGCCTGACCTGCACAAATTGTTTTCTGGTCTGATCATGCTATTCTCCGCCTTCGTGGTTGCAGGAAACATATACATTATTGTAGTGCAGCAAAAGCGCAAGATAGGACTTTTCCGAGTCGTGGGTGCAACATCTAAAGATATTAGGCAATACGTACTCACAATGGTTGCATACGTTTCTCTTAGTGGAACATGCATCGGGGCCCTGCTAGGAAACCTGCTCTACTTTTTCTCCTTTTTAGCATCAGATATGGCATTTGGTACCTGGCTTAGTCAAGTATTATCTGAGTTCGCAATAATCACCGGTATATCTCTACTTATTTCTTTAAGTATAGGATTCTCCATTGCCCACTGGGCTTCTAAGTTGCCTTGTGCGGAGGTGCTAAGTCATGAGTAAAGGTTTGTTCCCACTTCACAGTCTAATAGCCAAAAGAAGGATCCGTTACACCCCGTTTTTTGCCGTTTTTGTCCTGTGTGCGGTAACTGTAAGTGTGGCTACTTCGTTTCTGGTTACAACTATAATAGCAACAAATGTCGAATTATTCTCCGCGCAAGTAAAAGAATCGGTCATGCCGTTTGACGGAATAATGCTCTTTGCAAACCAGGAGGAACTGGACGCCTTTATGACGCCGGAAAATCGCATGAGCATTGGTAGGCTTGATTGGACGACAACCTATTATATGGAAGTTGAGAGCACAATAGGCCCGCTCAAACTTCTAGGAAACGGCGTAGACTTGGAGAGTGATACAATAGAGTTTCTTTATCCTTGGACTCCCTCCCAACGTAAAGATACACAAGACTGGGAGATCAAAGCATGGGCTTTAGGGGGAAGCGGTCCTAGTACCAAATTTGCCTGGAACAACGTGATCTGCAAGTATGAGGACGAATCGATACCCTGCACGTTATATGGTTGGGCATCTGTCAATCCTTCTCTGATTGCAGATGTAAAGGGGAGTAAACCTTGCATTATTCTAACTCAAAAAGAACAGGCTCCCGCGCACCACATCTCGCTGTTCTCTTTCGAACCCTCGACGAAAGACCTGTTTGCTGCCGTCGAGCAACACTCACCCAGAGTCACTAAAGTCATCACCCCACTCTCAGGAAAAACTTCTCTGGCAAGCGCTACTAAAGGAGCGTTCTCTTACTGGCATGTAGCATCCTTATTAGTATTGCTTGGAGCGGCTGTAGCCATAACATGCGTGCTCACAGTCTCATTTCTTGGTCGTAAACGCCCACTCGGTATAATGCGCGTCCTGGGAGCTACGGTTTCAGACATAACTAGGATGATGTCTGTGGAAGCCGCCTACATGGGAACACCAGGCATAGTTCTTGGCGTATTTGCAGGAAGGTATCTTGCAGGATTCCTACAACAAGGGTCAGTACTGCCGTGGAGCGCTTACGCAGTTTCTATAACAACGGGACTGTTAACCCTGATTGCAGGAGTCTATTTGCCTGTAAGAATGATTAAAAATGCCAATTGCCAGCAACTTCTAAACGACAGACCGGTATATGTAGTTTCAAACCCATCATGCGAAGAGTGTGGCCTTTGCGGCGGAATTTAGATGCACATATAGGGTTTAAAACTTTACCCAGTTCCGGGGGTTATCGGTCACACCTTTGATGCGCACTTCAAAGTGAAGATGAGGGCCTGTAGACACCCCAGTGCTCCCTGCAAGAGCTACGGTCTGCCCTCTGGTCACTATGTCACCTTTCTTCACAAGAAGTTTGGAAGCGTGACCATATAAGGTTGAGATTCCTCCTCCGTGGTCAATAATCACGCAAAGTCCGTAACCGCCATTTGACCCTGATAGTATAACTGTCCCATCCTCTGCAGCCTTTATGGGAGTGCCAGAGTTAACCGCAATATCTATTCCCGAATGCCATTTATACTTGCCAAGTATTGGGTGCCACCTGTTTCCGTACTCTGAACTTACCCACCCGCCCGATACAGGACGTATCATAGATAGTCCTCCAGGCTTTTCCCTTTGGTGCCCTTCAGCCTGAAGGTCTGCTATGACCTTTTCCAGAGCTTTGGATTCACGCTCCATTTGGTCTAGAGCTTCTTCCAACTTCTCCCGATCCTGCTGCAACTGTGCAAGATACCTCTCTCTATCGTTACTCCGCGACGCCACTGCTGCCCTTTTCTCCTCCTCCTGCTTCTTAGACCATGTCATATCTTCCAGGTCTTTTTCGAGAGACTCTTTTTTCTCATCTAGGGCAACTTTCATAGCCTGATATTCTTCAATAAGCCGTACATCGTCCTGGGCAATTTCTCGGAGATAATACAACCTAGCCATAAAATCCGAGAGGCTGTTTGAGCTAAGGAGTACCTCAAGATAAGACATTTGGCCCGCTTTATACATGGACACAAGTCTTTCACTAAACAATTCTTTTTGCTCAGCTATTTTGAGTTCCATGTCTTCGATTTCTCGTTTGGTCTCAGATATTCTACCGTTTAAATAATCGATCCTCGCTAATATGTACTCCAGTTCTTTTTCCGACAAAGCGAGCTCCATCTCTAGCTTCTCCAGTTCTTTTAACACAGATGTTTCAGACCGCCGCTTTGAGTCGATTTCCTTTTGATATTGTTCGATCTCCCTTTGTATTCGCTCCAGTTCCTCGAACTTATCATCCAAGATTCCTGCTTTGGCTACATTAAAGTAATTGGCAGTAGTTAGGCACAATGCAGCCAAGAGGACAAAAACTAATAAGCCCCCGTATCTGAATTTGTGCTTTTTCATGGTATGACCTCCAAAACAATCACACTTTCAGGTGTCTCCTAACCGAAATCACTGACCCTGCTACTCCAACTACAATTCCTGTAATAGCCATGATACCAAACATGCGTAACTTGGACTCGGCATCTAACGCAAACATAGGCATAAACGGAATAACCTCATAAATCTTTTCAAAAAGCCAATTGTATATCCCTACTGCAAACACGGCCCCCAAGATGCTCCCAACTATGCCCATAACCATTCCTTCAAGGATAAAAGGACCTACAATAAAACCATCGGTAGCACCGACCAGCTTCATTACCCCAATTTCATGGCGCTTAGAGTCAATTGTCAGCCTAATGGAATTTCCTATCACCATGACCGAAACCGCTCCTACTGCAACCATACCGCCCAGGGATATATACTGAACAGCCTTGCCGATTGACATCATTCGTCTCGAAACTTCCTCTTGATAAATGACATCGTCTATAATATCCATAGTCTGAATTTCTTCTACGACTTTATCTATGTACTCTACGCTACTTGTTTTCACCCTTATGCTTGCAGGCAAAGGGTTTTCGTCTTCCAACGACTCCAGCACAGATGCTTTGTCTTTAAACATAACTTTCAGCTCTTCGAGAGCGTCTTCTTTACTCACATATTTTACTGTACTAACCCCTGGTATTTTCTGCACCTGATCAACGGCTGTAGCAATCTGGTTAGCGGTCGCGTCTTTTATGATGTAAGCCTGGATCTCCATTTGCTCCTCGGCCATAGTGTAAATGTATCCCAGGTTTATGCTAACCAAAAAACTTATGCCGAGCAGAAACAAGGCAAAACCAGTTGTAAGCGACGAAAGAAACGATGAAAGTTTGTTGCGCCAAAGACTTCTGAAAGCCTCAGAAAACACATATCCTATAAATCTCAAGAACTATACGCCCCTCTTCTCTCATCACGTACAACTGTGCCGTTTCTAAGTTCGATTACTCTCTTCTTAAAGAGATTGACCATTTCCTGTGCATGAGTCGCTACAACAACTGTCGTACCATACATATTGGCACGCTCGAGAAGGCTGAAAATCTCTAAAGATGTCTTGGGATCCAAGTTACCGGAAGGCTCGTCTGCCAGCAAAATATCAGGGTTTCGCGCCAAGGCCCTTGCGATAGCAATCCTTTGCTGTTCCCCTCCAGATAATTCGTTGGGAAACGCGTCTCTCCTATCCTTTAGCCCCACAAGTGTCAAAACCTGGCTGACCCTTTTTCTAATCTCCCGGTTTGGCGTACCTGTAACCTCCAATGCGAAAGACACATTTTCCCACACTGTCTTTTCTTCCAGCAGCTTAAAATCCTGAAACACCACACCAATTCGTCGTCTGAGATAAGGAACCTCCCTACGACGCAACTTAGCTAGATCCTTACCTAGAACCACAACTTGTCCCTTGGAAGGCACTTCTTCTCTGTATAAAAGCTTAATAAGAGTAGATTTACCTGCCCCACTAGGACCTACAATGAACACAAATTCACCTTTATCTATCTCAAGGTTTACCGACTCTAAAGCTTTGACGGTGCCACCATAATCTTTGGATACGTTTCTCAGATTAATCAACAAACTCACCTACCGCAGCACTCGGGAAAAAACCTCGTTGTGCTTGTACATTACTATTCGACACAATTTGTGGGTATCCTGTTTCAAAAAACCCTTATTTTCTAACATTATTAAAAAAATTGCCACCAGGTTTCTAAAAAATCCCTTGCTTGTTGGCAAAAATTGCTGGATGTAAGACCGTACGCTTCCATGAGTTCTTCAGCCGAGCCCGACTGACCAAACTGGTCTTCAATGCCTAGGCGTATGACTGGGATAGGGTGGGTTTTTGATACCGTTTCACACACTGCGCTACCTAATCCCCCAATAATACTATGCTCCTCGCAGGTTATAATAACCCGGCTGTTACGAGCTGCCGTAGCCAGCAAATCTTCGTCAATAGGTTTCACGCTAGCCATATCTATAACCAGACAAGATATTCCCTCGGCTTCCAATATTTCTGCTGCCTCCATTGCAGGCTGGACCGTGACACCACAAGCTACAAAGCAAACGGCAAAAGGCGCTTCTTCTGGATTGGAGTGCTGTCTATCTTCGATGAGATCATCTAAACCTCGCCCATCTAATTGAGGCCACAATACCAATCCTTTACCGATCTCAAAATCGTCATGAGCCCTAAGAATCTTGGGCACTTTTGCCCTACCCAACCTTATATACACTGGTCCATGGTAACGAGCAGCCGCCCTTACAGCCAAACGCGTTTCCGTAGCATCGCATGGGACGATAACTACCATACCCGGAATCACCCGCATAAGAGCAATATCTTCAAGAGCCTGGTGGGAAGCACCATCTGGACCTACAGTAATGCCCCCATGTGAAGCAACGATTTTAACATTAAAACCGGGATAAGCGATGGATTGACGAACTTGGTCGTATGCCCTGCCGCTGGCAAATACAGCAAACGTAGATGCAAAGGGGATTTTACCTGATCTGGCAAGTCCTGCGGCTATGCCCATCATGTCAGCTTCTGCGATTCCTACGTTGAAAAATCTATCTGGAAACGCCTCAGCGAAAAGCGATGTCTTTGTTGAAGAAGATAAATCTGCATCTAACACCACAACATCAGGATTTTCCTTGCCCAATTCAACCAAAGTTTCGCCATAGGAATCCCTCGTTGCCTTCATTTCAGATGCTTCAAACATTTCCCTTCACCCTTTTTTGATGGCAATTCTGCCCAAAATTATAGGATAACTCTAAACCTCAAGCATTTTCAATTCACGTATAGCTTGTTCTGCCTGTTCAGGAGTGGGAGCTTTACCGTGCCACTCTTTTTTATTCTCCATGAAACTCACGCCCTTGCCTTTGACCGTCTCGGCAATCACTACCGAAGGACGTCCTTTGACTGCGCTTGCCTCTTGGAAAACCTTCAGCAGTTGGCAAGGATCATGACCGTCTACACATAAAACGTGCCAGCCAAAGGCTTTGAATTTCTCTGCGATTGGCTCAGGGTTCATAACATCTTCAATTCTGCCATCTATTTGCAGATGGTTATTATCTATTATAGCAGTGAGATTGTCCAGTTTGTAATGGCTTGCAGCCATAGCAGCCTCCCAAACCTGGCCCTCCTGGCATTCGCCATCTCCCAAAAGCACCCAAACTCTGTACTGTTTCTTATCCAATTTACCGGCAATGCCCATGCCTACCCCCATAGACAGCCCTTGGCCCAAAGAACCGGTCGAAACCTCCACCCCTGGCACTTGACGGCAATCTGGGTGCCCTTGTAAAGGAGAACCAAACTGCCTCAAGGTGGGCAGAATATCTTTCGAGAAAAACCCCCGTTCTGCCAAAGCGGCGTACAGCGCTGGAGCAGCATGCCCTTTAGACAAAATAAACCTGTCTCTATCAGGCCATAACGGCTCTTCAGGCTTTACGTTTAGCACGCCGCCAAAGTACAAAGTGCTTATTATATCGGCACAAGATAAAGACCCGCCAGGATGTCCTGAGCCGGCCTTACACGTCATCTCTATAATATGAATCCTTATATCCCTAGCTGTTTCCTTTATTCTTTGAATTGTGCATTCCACGCTCTCTTTCGCAGAGTCCTCCATCCTCAATCCCTCCGTCTCCTGAACTTGTTTTATCTTTAGAACCAGTTGCAAGAACCTTGGCCGCAAACTGAAGTAGCACCATATCCTGCTTTATCCTACTCGGTTCCAAAATTAACCTGTACAGCCACTCCAAACCCATCTTCTGAATATACTCAGGAGCTCTTTTCTTGTCACCTGCCAGAACATCCAAAACCCCACCAAGCCCTATACCCACCTTAGCTCCTAGCTCATGCCTGTATTTCCATATAAATTTTTCCTGCTTCGGCGAACCCATGGCGCAAAACAGGATATCTGATTGCGAATCTCTAATGGTTTTCACCACTTGGTGCTCCTCGTCTAGGCTGAAGTAACCATGGCAGACGCCTGTTATCCTAGCTCCTGGAAACATCTGCTTAGCATTTTCAGCAGCTCTTACTCCTACTCCTTCTTTCCCGCCCAAAAAAAATATTTTCGGCGACGGTTCCTGTCCGAGCAACCCATAAGCCAGTTCTACACCAGTTACCCTTTCAGGTAAGTCTAAACCCTTCTTACGCGCTGCCCATATAATCCCAACACCATCTGGAACGATCAGATCTGCCCGTTTGAGTATATCCATAAACTCAGGATCCTTCTGAGCAGTCATAACCATGACCGGGTTGGCTGTAATGACAAGCCTCGTACGACCACTCTCCTGATTCATCATCCAATCTATGGTCTCTAACGCTCCTTGGAGAGTCACCGGATAAAACTCAACACCCAGAATATCCACCAACTCTAGCCTCACCTCGCTTTTTTAGTTTACCATGGGGACGGTTCTCGTGCTTCCTTAAGAGCATCTTTTTTGTTATGATTCAAAAAGACTTGATTTTCGTCTAGAGTTATAATTAGCCACCCAGATACAGGAGCTCATGAGAAAACGAGGTGTCTAAGAGTGGGGAACGTTCTCCTTTCCGGGTATTACGGTTTTGGGAATATAGGAGATGAAGCCATTCTGACTTCTACTATAAATGCGCTCAGAAAGGCAAGGCCCGACTTAAATCTGATCGTCCTTTCCCAGCATCCTGACGAAACCAGCCATACTTATAACGTTGAATCCTATCACAGGATGTCAATTACAGAAGTGACTACGGCCATGAAAAAATCTGACTTGGTGATCTTCGGCGGCGGTAGTCTCCTTCAAGACGCAACTTCTTTCCGGTCCCTTTTGTATTACCTGTCCATAATAAACCTTGCCCATATATACAAAAAACCGGTAATCGTGTACGCCAATGGCATAGGACCCATACGGTCGCGACTAGGGAGAGTCCTTACCAAACGGGCCCTGGAAACTGTAGAAGCCATAACTGTAAGAGACGCAGAATCTCGTGATGAACTCATTGAAATGGGAGTAACCAAAGATATAGAGGTGACTGCAGATCCTGCTTTTCTCCTTGAGCCCTCACCTGATTACGTAGTAGACGAGATTCTCCAGTCTCACGGATTAGACAGTAAAACAGACATCGTCTGGATCGCTTTGCGGGACATAAACGCTCCAGACTGGTTTCATGGGCAAATCAAAACTCTCATCTCGACCCTGAGGGAACAGGGATTATCCCCTTGTTTCCTTGCCATGCAAAGCAAGGACCTGAAATTAACTAACGCTTTGAACCAAGAACTCGCAGAAATGGATCAGGACCCTCTACCTGTCATTTCTAACATCTCGCCTGAAGAAACCCTGGGGATTCTGGAATTAGGTCAGTTTTGCCTTGGCATGCGATTACATACTTTAATACTATCAGCAAAAGCTGGCATCCCGTTTATGGGAGTATACATAGACCCGAAAATCGGAGCATTCTGCAGATCGACTGGTTTGCCCCAATTACCCTACCCACAAAAAGAGCCCAATTTCGACCTTGTGGAAGAATTCTCGGCCTTAATGGAAAATGCAGATACGTATAAAAATATCCTTAACGAAAAACTTTCGATCCTCTCCTCCCTTGCCCAGCAAAACATCGACATCGTTCTATCTCATTTAGATAAGGTTTGCCCTTAGCGCTACTTCACGTCAAACTTACCGCGCACCATCACCACAACTTTAGAAGTCGCTTTTATACCTCTACCGTCATCTCTTGGAACCAAAAGCAAATGATTGGTCGGAACGTTAGCACCTTTAGTAAGATCAACCCCCTCAGTACAATCGCACAAACCGCCAAGTTCCGAATCTATGACAGTAGCCGTTCCCGCCCTAAGTATGATTTCGGTTCCAGAGTATCCGATCAAACTTTGTCCAGGGGAAACCTCTACCACTTTCATAGCCAATACAGAATCCACGTACGCCCGAGATACCAAGGGATCCTCTTCGCTTCCAGGCAACGGCGCGTTACCAGCAAACGCCAAACCTCTACCAAACCAACCTACCAAAAACGCTCCTAAGCCCGCTAACAAAACTACGTATGCAGCATGTTTTCTTGACATATGAAACCTACCCCCATGAATTTGACTTATCATTCAGATACTGCCTGCTGAGCATCTTGCTGTAACTTAGCGTATATAAAATCGTCTATATCCCCATCCATCACCCGTTCTACACTGCTCACTTCAAGACCTGTACGATGGTCCTTAACTAAAGTGTACGGCTGGAAGACATACGACCTGATTTGACTACCCCAAGTAATCTCTTTCTGAGGACCTCTAAGATTTTCAATTTCCTTTAATCTCTCTTCTTCCTTAAGCGCCAACAATTTGGCTTTCAAAACCCTCATGGCCACAAGTTTATTGGCATGCTGAGAACGCTCGTTTTGACACGTAACAACTATCCCTGTAGGTATGTGGGTAATTCTTACCGCCGAATCTGTCTTGTTAACGTGCTGACCTCCTGCGCCCGAGGCTCTGAACGTATCAATTCTGATTTCATCAGGGCTAATTTC
>DGFF01000094.1:13660-14196 GCA_002391545.1 Candidatus Fermentithermobacillaceae bacterium UBA3907
CCTCGTACAGAAAAGCTGACGCTTTTCAGCCCTGCCTCATCTCCTGGAAGTATATCTAGGGTTTCTACTTCAAATCCCTTGCGCTCCGCCCACCTGGAGTACATCCTGTAAAGCATCTCGACCCAGTCCATAGCCTCTGTCCCGCCTGCGCCTGCGTGCAAAGTCACTATGGCATCCCTTGAATCGTAAGGACCTGTGAGCAGGGTCTCAAACTCCAAGGCATTAATCTTTTCAGATATTTCTTGGACCTCCTGTTTAAGATCGTCGAAAAGGGATATATCCCCTTCTTCTTCGGCCAACAAGGCGATACCCTCGGTATCGTCTATTCGGCGTTTCAGATCATTAAACAAATCCAATCTGTTCTCAATGAAACTTATGCGTCTGCCAACAGTCTGGGCCCGCTTAGGATCGCTCCATACTGCAGGGTCTTCCATTTGGGTCTTAAGTTCTGCCAATTCCTGGGATAATCGAGAGGGGTCAAAGAGACCTCCCAATATTGGCTAATTTTTCTCTCAATTGCCCCAGCTCATCAATAA
>DGFF01000094.1:14521-17109 GCA_002391545.1 Candidatus Fermentithermobacillaceae bacterium UBA3907
TAGGCTTTTTTTCTTTCGACACAGTTACTCTGAAAAAGTAGCTAACTGTATCTTTCTCAATATTTCTCACCATATCCTGAAATAGTTCGTAACCTTCTTTTTGGTACTCCAAGAGTGGGTCTCTTTGCCCGTAGGCCCTTAAACCAATACCATCTCTTAGTCCCTCCATGGCGCGGAGTTGATCCACCCACTTCTGATCCACTACTCTTAGCAAAATCAGACGCTGCACTTCGCTAATATATGGGCCCAGCATTTCAGCTTTTGCCTGGTAGCCTCGGTCGAAAATGTCAAGCACCGCTTCCAGGGCCTCATCTCTGGACTTTTGTGCCTCTAGAACCTGCTTAAACTCGGGAGTAGGAAATACCTCTGTAAGATAAGAAACCAAGCCGCTTATGTCTGCGTCATTACTGCTATCGCTCGGACCCCAGAAGAAATCAAATCCTTGGTCCACTGTGCTTCGAATCATATTCTTTATGATGCCAGAAACATCATCAGTCTCTAGAACCTCGCGCCTTTGAGCATATATGACCTCACGCTGTTTATTCAAAACGTTATCGTATTCCAAAACGTTTTTTCTAATGGAAAAATTATGGGCCTCGATGCGCCTTTGAGCCGTCTCCACAGATTTACTGATCATAGGATGCTCGATAGGCTCATCATCGGGAAAGCCCACCTTATCCATAACGCTACTTACCAGATCCCCACCGAAAAGGCGCATCAGCTCGTCATCCAAAGAAAGATAAAACTTGGAGGAACCTGGATCTCCCTGCCTACCTGCTCTACCTCTCAACTGGTTATCTATGCGCCTAGCCTCATGCCGTTCAGTTCCTAGAACGTGAAGGCCGCCTAAAGTTACCACTTCTTTATGTTCTGCCTCTGTCACTTTCTGAAACTGCTCAAAAAGTTCTTTATACCTGTTCCTTGCTTCAAGAACAGCATCAATGAATTCATCGGAAGAACCCGCTTCTATCTTCGCCAGCATCTCCTGGGGAAGCACCTTTTCTGAAGCCACAGCAATCACTTCAGGAGTAAATCCCTCTTTTTTCAAGGCCGACCGGGCCATAAAGTCTGGATTGCCTCCAAGCAAGATATCTGTTCCCCGCCCTGCCATATTTGTGGCAATAGTAACTGACCCTTTTCTCCCAGCCTGTGCCACGATTTCCGCTTCCCGTTCGTGGTATTTTGCATTTAGCACCTGGTGGGGGATCCCTCTTTGTTGGAGCATCCCAGACAGCATTTCTGATTTCTCCACAGAACGTGTGCCTACGAGAACAGGACGCCCCATCTGGTGCATTTGGATAATTTCTTCCACCACGGCTCCAAATTTGACTTCTTCCGTTTTCCAAATGGAATCGGGCATGTTGTTTCTTATAAGCGGTTTATTCGGCGGGATACTAACCACGTCCAACCCATATATTTCTATGAACTCGGCCTCCTCAGTAGCCGCAGTTCCGGTCATTCCCGCTAGCTTATCGTACATCCTGAAGTAGTTCTGAACAGTTACAGTAGCCAGGGTCTCGCTCTCTTCTCTAATCTTGACGTTTTCCTTGGCCTCGATCGCCTGATGAAGCCCGTCAGAAAACCTCCTACCCAATAGAATCCTGCCAGTGAATTCATCTACTATGAGCACTTCCCCGTTCTTAACTACGTAGTCTATATCGCGATGCATAAGTTCTTTAGCTCTCAATGCCTGCTTAACATAATGTTCAATACCGATATTGTCTGGGGATGAAAGGTCATCTATCTTCAGATACTCTTCAGTTTTTTGAATGCCTTCATCGGTCAGAGCGATGGTCCTGGCTTTTTCATCTACTATATAATGTTTGTCTCTTTTCAGGATTCGGGCAAGGTCTCGAAACCTCAAATACTTGTCTGTAGTGCCTTCACTGGGTCCTGAAATTATAAGAGGTGTTCTGGCCTCGTCTATTAAAATTGAGTCAACTTCGTCGATTATAGCGTAATTTAGAGCGCTTTGAACTAAGTCCTCCTTACGCCACGCCATATTATCTCTGAGATAGTCAAAACCGAACTCTGTGTTAGTGCCATACACAATCGGGCAAGAATAAGAACTTTTCTTAGAAGCCACATCCATACCTGGAATTACCAACCCAACATCCAATCCTAAAAACCTATATATTTGACCCATCCACTCCCTATCTCTTCTGGCAAGATAGTCGTTGACCGTAACCACATGAACTGTAGCGCCATGTATAGCGTTCAAATAAGCTGGCAAGGTAGCCACAAGAGTCTTACCTTCTCCAGTCTGCATTTCAGCAATTCTGCCCTGATGCAGAACAGCTCCACCTATTATTTGAACATCGAAGTGACGCATATCAAGAACACGTTTAGACACTTCCCTAACGACCGCAAAAGCCTCAGGTAGCAACTTATCTAAGGGTTCCCCCCTAAAACTGCGCTCTCGGAATTCCTGGGTTTTGCCCTGAAGGTCTAAATCAGAAAGTTTCTCCAAAGCAGGTTCAAACTTACCGACAGCATCAACAATTGGGGTTATCTTACGCAGTTCCCTTTCATTTGAATCTAATAAGTTCTTTATAATCGACATAAGTATCTCCTTTTCCATAGGCAAG
>DGFF01000094.1:17283-18273 GCA_002391545.1 Candidatus Fermentithermobacillaceae bacterium UBA3907
ATGCATTATTTTCAAAACAAAAAAGAAAACGCCTGCAGCCATTAGCACATCGCCAATAGAAAAAGTGGTAGGTTTGACAATTAAAAACCTCCAAGAAAATATATCGGCAAGAACTTTCAGTTTTGTGTCAGTTATCAATTGGCAATGTGTGAGGCTCCTCCTTAAAACAGGTATTTGACTTTCTACGACGCCAGGTTCCAGATGAGACAAATCAACTGGCATCCTGCCTCCATTGGCAATTATAACTAGAAAGTTAGAAAATGCGCCTGCAGTCAACAGGGTAAATCCAGGTAGTCTAAGGTTTGGGTAAAGCCCATAAAACAGCGTAAGGTAGGTGAGCATACTCAAAGAAAGGCAAATCCCGGGAGACGGTTCAAATCTTCCTGTTAAAACATGACTTGAAGCCATCTTTATCAAGAAAGAACTCGCGATCCATACTACCCTATCTATCTCGATTTCGCCTAGTCGAGAAATCTTCCCGCCTGAAACCGATCCAACGACCAGAGAAATAATAACCGCAACCAGAAACAACAATTTACTTCCCCATTAACTTTTCGTCTATGATTTTGACCATTACTTTTACAATTTCAGGATCAAATTGAGTGCCGCTGCACCTTACGATCTCCTCTTTGGCTTCTTCGTAGGTCATCCGTTCTTTGTATGGCCTATCTGTGGTCATAGCGTCAAAAGCATCGGCGCACGCGATAATACGCGCTTCAAGTGGTATTTCCTCGCCTTTGAGACCTTCAGGAAAACCTGTACCGTCCCATCTTTCATGGTGGTATCTAACCCAATCTGCTCCTTGACCCAAGGTCTTCATGGCTGAAATTATATCAGCGCCGATGTCTACATGTTTCTTCATCTCCTCATATTCTTCTGCCGTAAAGTTGTCAGCTTTTTTCAAAACCGCATCTGGCACGCCTACCTTCCCCACATCGTGGAGAAGCGCAACATATTTCAGCAAATCAACATGTTCCGCATCTAGTCCAA
>DGFF01000079.1:0-3005 GCA_002391545.1 Candidatus Fermentithermobacillaceae bacterium UBA3907
TTGGAAGAGGCCAAACGTTTGGGTATAGGCATAAGGGGGCCCTGCGTTAACCACAGTATGGTCGAGTTCTCCGTTGAAGGCGGGGATATACGGTATGGACTTGGAGGGATCAAGAACGTAGGGGACTCTTTGGCTGAAGAAATTGTGAGGGAACGAGAACTTCGGGGGCCGTATTCATCTGTAGAGTCGTTTGTGTCGCGTATAGGGAAGGGGTTGACGAAAAAAGTCCTCGAGAGCCTCATACAGTGCGGCGCCTTTGATAGTATAGGAACGCGCTATGTCAATTTATGTAAAGTGGAAGCTGCTTTGAAACAAAGGGCGACCCAACCAGAACTTCAGATGTCTCTTTTTTCAGAGACCGAGTCTATGGACGAAGGCTTTGTAGAATCAGCTTTGCCACAGCCAGGCATCTCTGCGATCTATCAGCCTTCTTTATTTGGAGGACCTGATGATGTAGTTATTGTACCCGGTTTGTCTTGTACCGAAGAACGGCCGCAAGAAAAGGAAGTTCCACTTGAGGTACGTCTGGCTTGGGAACGGGAATTGCTCGGCATGTACTTCTCTGGCCACCCTCTTGATAAGTACAAAGAGGTTCTGAGTAAGCACGCGACTCCTATAATAGATATTGGGGAGGTACCTGACGGAACCGAAGTTTGTGTAGGAGGAAGGGTTTCCGAATTAAAGAAGGTGATAACAAAGTCAGGGGAGGAAATGGCCTTCGTTACAATAGAAGACGAGTACGATAGTATTGAAGCAGTATTGTTTCCCAGGCTTTGGCGAAGTGCTCGTGAGTTTGTTGAAAAAGATAAAGTGGTTATATTAAAAGGCAATATAGAGGAACAAGAAGATGTGCGGCGAATATTGGTTAGTGATTGTTCCGAACTGACGACTTTTGGGAACAGTTAGAAGAATTTAGCGTAGACCAAAAGTAGTATGGAAGGGAGGGAAGCCCTCATTGATCGTCCTTTTATGTTTGAGGACGAGCGGGCCTGCATGTGTGGACAGTAGTTTACGTCGCGTCGGGTTGGGAAGAGGCGGAGATGATGAAAAGCAGGTTGGCAAAAGAAGGGCTCCTAGTAATGCTCAGGACTTACACTTCGGGGGACAGCAAATCAGCTAGTTACGTTGAGGTTCTTGTACCTCGTCTTGAAGCTAGGGAAGCTCATTCTATTATCATGCAAGATATTGGAACGAGTAGAGCATGATGTAGAAGCCGAGGTTTGCCGGAGGTAGATTTAAGCGGAAGTAGGCGAATATACATAGTTTAGGTCTTATAACAGTTCTTAGGATTGACTAGGTGAAGGTGACATGGCCAGGCGTAGAACAAAGATAGTATGTACCATTGGTCCTTCGTGTAACGACGAAAGGGCTCTAGTGGAAATGATATGCGCCGGCATGGATGTAGCGAGGTTTAACCTTTCTCATGGTACTCGTGAAGAACATGGTATCAACATTCAGAGAGTGAAATCTGCTTCTAATCGGCTTGGTAAAAGAGTAGGAATAATGCTTGATACTAGGGGTCCCGAGATACGTCTTGGGAGGTTTGAGGGCGGAAAGGCATTCTTGAAAGAAGGAAGCCTTTTCGTTCTGACAACCGAAGATATAACTGGGACCCCTGAAATATGCAGCGTTTCTTTTGATCAGATTTCACAAATTGTAAGCCCCTCATCAGTGATCTTGCTTGACGACGGCAATATTGAGTTAGAAGTCATTGAAGTTTCAGATGACCAGATAACTACTAAAGTTGTCAACAACGGTTTTTTATCTGACAGGAAAAAGGTTTACATTCCAGGAGCAAAAATAGAGGGACTTCCTGCATTGAGTGATAGTGACCGAGAGGACATTGTTTTTGCTACCCAATACGGAATTGATTTTGTTGCTGCCTCTTTTATTCGGTCCTCTGACGATGTTACTGATGTGCGACGTGTTCTTGAAGAAGCAGGATCCACAGCCAGGATTATAGCTAAAATTGAGTCGGTTCAAGGTGTTTCAGCTTTAAATGAAATACTTAGGAGTGCAGATGGTCTCATGGTTGCCAGAGGCGATCTTGGGGTAGAGTATCCTCCTGAAGATATTCCGATTTTGCAGAAAAAGATGATTAAAGAGTGCAACAAGATTGGAAAGCCAGTGATTACGGCGACGCAGATGCTTGAATCGATGATAGAAAACCCCAGGCCTACACGGGCAGAAGCCTCAGATGTGGCCAACGCAATTTTTGACGGTACTGATGCGGTTATGCTATCAGGGGAAACTGCGTACGGCAAGTATCCGGTTGAGGCCGTAGAATTCATGGCCAAGATCGCAGTTAGAGCCGACGAAAACCTGGACCCCCAGGTGTTTTTCTCTAGGATAAGCGAATCTTCGACTAATGTGACAGAATCTGTGAGTCGATCTGCAGTGTCTTCGGCAATAGATTTATGCGCTTCTGCCATAATCACTCCTACGGAATCAGGGTACACAGCCAGAATGGTGTCTAGGTTTCGTCCCCCGATCCCAATATTTGCGGTCAGTCCCCACGACGCCACCTGTGGCTGGCTTACATGTGTATGGGGAGTAGAAACTGCCTTGGGGCCTAGCCTTGCTCGCTCAGTCCAATCTGATGGCGAAAGTCTGTGGGGTGAGTATGAGGACGTTTCGGATATGGCCATAGATGTTTTGCGGAGAAGTGGGTGGATTTCCAATGGGGATCTATGTGTGCTCACTAAGGGAATACCCATGGGTGTTTCGGGCACTACTAATGTTATGGAGGTCCGAACTGTAGGCGATGTTTTGTTGAAAGGTTCTGGGATTGGGCAAACTTCTGCCTGCGGGGAAGTGGTGGTAGCGACTTCCGGTGAAGAAGCAGTTCAGAAGGTGCAGGCAGGCTGCGTATTGGTTGTACCGCATTTGGACGTGTCATTTATCCCGGCGCTGGAAAAAACATGTGCGCTCATCATTGAACAGGGAGGACTTACTTCTGACGGAGCTATCTTCGCATTGGAATTTGGTATACCTGCTGTAGTCGG
>DGFF01000079.1:3275-4011 GCA_002391545.1 Candidatus Fermentithermobacillaceae bacterium UBA3907
TCATTATCGAGATATGATTTTCTTCATGCCTACACTCATATTATGTTATATTATAATCCGGAGATGAGGGGGAGTAACTTCTCGTCTGGATTTTGTGTAGGTTAGGCGAGTGGCACCTGCCGTCAGCACGGCGACAGCCCGGCAGGCCTTAAAAGTGAGACCTTTATCCCATTGATTTGGGATAAAGGTTTTTTCTTTATCTCAGCGACAATCAGGGAGGGATTTGCGTGGACAGTTTGCTTTACGGACTTCTTGCCATGACCTGGCAACAGGCTGTGATGGTAGGAGTTGGTCTCGTTCTCATTTACCTTGCGATTGCCAAGGAATATGAGCCTGTCTTACTTCTGCCCATAGGGTTTGGCGCGATTATATCGAACATACCTGGTTCGTCTGCGGTAGGGCCTGATGGTTTCCTCACCATTCTGTACGAAGCAGGGATTATGACTGAGCTTTTCCCCATACTCATTTTCATTGGGGTAGGAGCTATGATTGATTTCGAACCTTTGTTACAGCAGCCTGAAATGCTTTTCTTCGGGGCAGCCGCCCAGCTCGGCATATTTTTGACTATGGCATTGGCTGGACTAGCCGGATTTACTCTGAAGGAAACTGCTTCTATAGGTATAATAGGTGCTGCAGACGGGCCTACGTCGATTTATGTTGCCACCAAATTTGCTCCACACTTATTAGGACCTATCACTGTGGCAGCTTACTCGTATATGGCTCTTGTGCCGATAAT
>DGFF01000093.1:0-6670 GCA_002391545.1 Candidatus Fermentithermobacillaceae bacterium UBA3907
GTTCTTGCTTTTTATGTCTGATTTTGAGGATCTGGGAACCATGCAAAAAACGATGTTTTCTTTCCGGGGGTACTCTCTGCCCACACTTTACCTCCGTGCATGTTTACGCAATGTTTCACCAGGGATAAGCCAAGTCCGCTGCCTCCCCTGGAGCGGCTTCTGTCTTTCGATGATCGGTAGAACCTTTCAAAGATTCTTTCTAGGTCTTCTTCGGATATGCCAGGGCCGGTATCTGATACAACCAAGACTACGCCCCCAGGCCCCGCTTCATTTCTCAAGTCATGAAGGGAGACGGTAATATGCGCCCCTTGGCCAGAATACTTGAGGGCATTATCAAGAAGGTTAGATACTACTGTCTCAAACATAGAAGGATCTGCATACACCTTAACTGGTTCCAGTTGCCCTTCGCCACATGGAGAACCAGGGGTTTCAGGTGTCTCCGAAATTGGAGTGAGGTCCAGATCAAAATCTTTTTCTACCGAGATGATCTGCCCTTTTTCAGCGGCAATAGGTTCCATCTTCCTTACGGTTTCGCAAATGACTGCGGTTCCATTGATCCACTTAGGTTCAAACTGTACATTTCCCGATTCTAGACTGGCCAGTTCAAGCAGATTTTCCACAAGAGCGGATAGCCTTGATACCTCGGTAGTTATGAACCCTGCCATTTCTTCAATAGTCTCTTTATCATCTGGTGGCACTTCTGCCAGAGTTTCTGCAAACCCTTTGATTATGGTGATAGGGGTCCGTAGTTCGTGGGATATGTTTTGAACAAAATCTCGTCTAGCAGTTTCTAGACGTCTAAGCCTTGTAAGATCGTAAAGGATTATTAGGACTCCGTCGGGAACAAATTGTTGTCGTGATTCAGCTGCTGCCGATAGGTCATAACTTGTGGAACTTGATGTTACAAGCGGCAAAGCGGTTACATCTAGGATCATTTCAGAAGGATAGTACAGTTTTATCTCTTTTTTTTGCACACTGCCCTCAGTTAATGCCTTTTCGAATAGATCGCATATTTCGAGATTCCTAACAACAGCATGTAGGGGCATTCCTTCAGAATCCTGGCTTGAATACCCTAATATCTTGGAAGCTGAAAGATTCATAGAGGATATTTTCCCATCTGCCGAAGCCAAGATGATCCCTGAAATCGAGTTGTCCAGGATAGTTTTCATCTTCACATTAGATTTTCTCAGTTCAGATATATAAAGGTCGAGAGAGGAGGCTAAAGAATTTAGCAGTTGCGCCAGTTGGTCAAGTTCAGTGCCAGTTTTAGGCACCAAATGTTTGTCGAAACTTCCTTGGGCCATCTCTTGTGCCATTTGAGACATGAGCTCGATAGGCTTTGACAAGTTTTTACTTTGTACTAGAGCAACTGCGAAAGCAACCGCTAAAGCGGTAAGCACAACGCCTGCAAAGACGGGCCAGTTTTGGCTTAACCTTTTTTCGATCAGTTTGAGGGGCAAAGAGACTCTCAGTATACCTAGGATTTGGTTCTCGCTATCTGTAATGGGCAAGGCGCAATATATCATGTCGGCTTCCATGGTCTTGCTGTATCTAACGCTGATACCAACGCCCTGTTCAATCGCTTGGACTACTTCAGGGCGGGTGTCATGAGGGCCCATAATTTCATAATCGCCTTGAGACGTTTCAACTCCTGTGTCAGCAAATACGTTGCCTTTTTCATCCATAAGGGTTATGCGCAAACCGGTTTCGTTGCTTAGATTAACTAGATTTTCTACAAGGGTTTTATCTTCATTGAAAGGATTTGAAACGCCCTGTTCTTCGTAGCTAGCCAGTTCAACATACACATCTGATAGTTGATTTCTGAGGATCTTGGCGTGGTTCAAAATGTGGGTTTCAGCGTCTTTTATATGATGTTGTCTAGCGAAAAACACAAGGAAAGTGCTTACAATTAATATTGCTACGCATACAGTTAAAAGAAAGGAGAGCATAAGACGTCGTCGCATCTATGGGGCCTCCTCATATAAACACCATATAAACACCGAACAGTGTTTTCCAGTTCCTTTCAACTTTTCCCGAAATCGTTGTTGGACTTGGAAGTCGTCTTGGGATCAGGCTTGGAAATTAATTTGTACCCAACGCCTCTCACTGTTTCTAGAAATGACTCAGGACAGTCTATGTTTTGGCTTTTGCTGATTTCTTGGATCAAGGGATCTATTTTCTGCCGTAACCTGGATATGTGGACATCTACAGTACGGGTATCACCTTCAAAGTCATATCCCCATACCGCCGACAGCAAATTTCCCCTGGTGAATACTATTCTTGGCTGTTTCATCATATATACGAGCAGGTCGAACTCTTTGGCTGTAAGATCTACCGGTTTGTCAGACACAAATACCTCTCTAGTGTGCTCATTGGCGGCGATGCAACCTACCCTTATGGTCCCTTTATCCACCGACTCATCGATGTGCCTTGGAGTATCTGCCTCAGAGCCATAAGGCTCAGTATTAGGTTTCAGGCTGCGAGTTTGGGAGGTGCTGTTGTGCATAAGTTCTTTATCTTCCATTGCCAAGTTTGCCATATCTGCCCGTCTTAACTGAGCTCTTACACGAGCAACTAATTCCCGAGGTGAAAAGGGTTTTGTTACATAGTCATCGGCGCCTAGTTCCAGGCCTGCAACCCGGTCTACTTCTTCATTTCGAGCGCTCAGGAAAATCACGGGGAAAAACCTTCCCTCGTTCCTGGCAATTCTAAGAACATCCCACCCTGAGAGTTCAGGAAGCATTATGTCTAGAATAACTAGGTCAAAATCGTTTTCTCTAATAAGTTTGAGGGCTGTTGCTCCATCGTAACAAGATACTGTATGGTATCCGTCTCTTTCCAAATGGTACGATACCAGCCTTACGATGGCTTCTTCATCATCTACAATTAGTATTTTCTTGGGCAAAAATATCGCCTCGAATTGCAACTGATCTTTTAACTGATGTACTCCCTGAACTAATTATACCTGGTTACTTACGGGATAAGAAAGGAAAAGGTTCACAATGATTTAACCTTGATTTTACTTTAACGGTGACCAGGGTTTACAATAGGGACTTAAACTCATAAGTGAGCGAGGGTGCTCCATAGACGTGGAAAGGGTAATATACACAGATTGATGTAGGAGGTGTGAGGTATGGGTGAAACGAGGAAAAGCAGGAGGAACATGAGGGAATCAAATAGACGAGAGGTGGGGAAAAAAGAGATGCCTACTAGGTGGTCTAGAAAAGTTGTTGAGAAGTTAGCCTTATCTTCCATAGTGGCCTTGGCTTGCGTTTTTTTCGTGACAGGCTGTTTTGGAGAGCCCAACGGGAATGGTTCGTCTGAGTTATCAGGATCTATAACCGTATCAGGGGCTACGGCGCTGCAACCCCTAATTCAGCAGGCAGCGGAACAATTTATGGCTAAGAACACGAAGGTGAAAATAACTGTTAGCGGAGGCGGTAGCGGAACAGGTTTGAGTCAGGTAGCCGAGGGTCAGGTAGACATTGGCATGTCTGACATCTTTGCAGAGGAGAAGGAAGGTATTGATGCTTCAAAGTTGGTGGATCATAGGATTTGCGTGGTCGGCTTTGCTGTTGTTGCTCATCCAGAGGTCTCTGTAGACAACCTTAGCAAAGAGCAACTCATTGATATTTTCACAGGAAAGGTAAGCAATTGGTCTGAAGTGGGGGGCCAAGATCTTCCCATCATTATTGTCAATAGACCTAAATCCTCAGGTACAAGAGCAGTTTTCAAGAAATATGCCCTAGATGGTCAGGAAGAGGCGCAAGCAGCGGTGACTGAAGACTCGTCAGGTGCTATCAAAAAGATCATTTCGGATACTCCAGGCGCCATAAGTTATCTGGCTCTTTCTTATGTAGATGATTCTGTAAAGGTTTTGAAATTGGATGGCAAGGAGCCTACAGTAGAAAACATCACGTCAGGAGAATATCCAATTTGGTCATATGAGCATTTGTACACCCTCGGAGAACCTAATGAGGTTGTGGCAGCGTTCATCGACTATGTGCTAAGCGATGATGTGCAGGACACTCTTGTAAAGGATTTGGGTTATATTCCAATAGTTGAGATGGAAGTGAGTCGTGACGAGTAGGCGCTGGAGAAGAATTAGGTGAGGAAGGGCTATGTGCTAGATGTGTAAAGGGGTACGGAAAGGAGGGTAGGTTATGTGGGACATCAAGCAGTGGAAGGAGCTAGGAAGAAAGTTAATGCGTTCGCGTTTTGAAAAGAGCCTGGATGTGGCTCCTTATGATCCGCTAAAAGATGAAGACGAAATGGCCCAGGGCGTTTTGCGAGGGGACTATGAGGTCCAGTACTGGAACGAGGCTAAAGCCAAGTTTGGGCACGCTATAACCTTGATTTGTGTTGTTTTGGTAATGGTAGTAGCAACGTGTATTATCTTATTTATTTCGCAAAAAGGGATTTCCACTTTTATCGGAACAGGCATTTCAGTTAAGGATTTTCTTTTTGGAACTGTATGGTATCCTGATAGACCTATGGATCAGGGTGGCCCTTCTTTCGGGATATTGCCGTTTATAGTCGGCTCTTTTTCGGTATCTATGTTAGCTTTGCTGGTTGCTGTACCGCTGGGCGTTGCTACGGCTATTTTTATAACTGAGATCAATCCTTCATTTGGGGGGAAAGTTCTGAGACCTTGCACTGAACTGTTTGTTGGAATTCCTTCTGTGGTCTATGGGTGGATAGGGCTTTCAGTCTTGGTTCCTTTTATCCGAAATTACGTGGGTGGACTGGGATTTAGTATTTTGGCAGGTGGAATTGTGTTATCGTTCATGATTCTGCCCACCATAACTAGCGTGACGTGTGATGCATTGGCCGCAGTGCCAAACAGTTATAGGGAAGCCGCTTATTCACTGGGCGCTACTAGATGGCAAGTTATTAGCAGGGTTTCTACGCCAGCAGCCGGCTCAGGAATTCTAACTGGTGTGGTATTGGCGATGGGTAGAGCGTTTGGGGAAACCCTTGCAGTGCAGATGGTTATAGGAAACGTGCCCATTATTCCAAGATCATTGCTAGATCCAGGAATTACGCTTACTACAGGAATTACTATGGATATGGTAAATACTGTGAACGGTTCTCTTTGGAATAGCGCTTTGTGGTCTATGGCGTTGGTGCTTTTAATATTATCTTTGTGTTTTATGGGTTTAGTTAAACTCATAGGCAAGCGTTATAGGTCGCAGTATTAATATTCTCAGGTCTGAGTAGGGTTTTTAGGTGTGGGCAAATGTGGGCGATGAAAGGCGTACAGGCATGGGTTTTGGCGGGTTTTGGTGGAGGTTTTAGTGTATGGGACTATGCATAGTATGGGCGTGGAGAATTATGGTGGGTGACACAGTGTGTAATAGGTCACGATGTTAGGTCAGGGTGTGTAGAGGATCACGGTTTCTGGATAATTAGGGCCCAGAATTTGCGACAGCAATAATGTTAGCTTATGTGGACGACGTGAACGGATGCACAAGATTTTTGGGAAGGGAGGAGCAGATGAGGAATGGGAATGAATTCCACGGCAGATGTGCGTAAGGTGATTGATCAGGTAACTACCGTGCTTTTTTACGTGGCCGCAGGGATAGTTATGTGTGTGTTGATAGGTCTAATTGGCTATATTGGTGTAAAAGGATGGAGCGCTGTGGATTGGCAGTTTATCTCATCTCCTTCTAAGAATTTGGAGGCTGGTGGAGGCATATTATGGCAGATTTTCGACTCAATGTACTTATTGGTTTTGTCAATGTTGATAACAATACCTATTGGGCTGGGTTGCGCCGTTTATTTGTCAGAGTACGCGAAACCTGGCATTTTGACTTCTGTAGTAAACATGGCTGTTGAGACCCTTGCTTCTCTTCCTTCTATTGTGGTGGGGCTTTTTGGTCTTTTGCTGTTTGTGACTTATATGGGGTGGGGGTATAGCATATTGGCAGGTACTATTGCTCTTTCGATACTCACCATTCCGGTCATGGTAAGCGTTTGCTTGGATGCACTGAAAGCGGTGCCTATGGAGCTAAGAGAGGCGAGCCTGGCTTTAGGCGCTACTAAATGGCAGACTGTGTGCAAGGTGGTAATACCCAGCGCTTTACCAGGCCTTATAACAGGGACGTTGTTAATTGCCGGTCGGGTTTTCGGTGAGGCTGCTGTCCTTATCTATACTGCTGGCATGTCGGCACCGCCACTTACGTGGACTAATCTTAACCCTTTCGATTTTACATCTCCTTTTAACATTATGAGGCCAGCAGAAACGTTGGCTGTCCACATCTGGAAGGTGAATTCAGAGGGGTTGTTGCCTGATGCCCGAAGAGTAGCAGACGGAAGTGCTTTTGTGCTGGTGGTTGTGGTACTGATAATCAATGGTTTGGCACGTTATATAGGGGCTCGCATTGAGAGAAAGATGAAGGGTGTTATTTGATTTGTTGTTTCGATTTGAGGGTGTTTTTGGTATTGGCTTGCGGAATGAGACTGATTAATCATGGGTGAAGGTTGGTCTCGGTGAGGCTATGGCGTTTACGAAGTGGTGTTTACGAAAATGTGAGGCCCAGGTTTAAACGTGGCTGTGGCGTTATTTGGGTGTTGGCTGAGTGTTTGGGTGTTGGAGTAAGAGCGTAGAAGAACGCTGCTTCCCGATGCTGGAGTAAGAGCGGCGCTTCGATTGTGGAGCAAAGACCCC
>DGFF01000093.1:6930-7693 GCA_002391545.1 Candidatus Fermentithermobacillaceae bacterium UBA3907
TTTGCTTCGTTTGCTTCATGTCTTGGCAGGTATTTTGTGCCTTGATCTTGAATTAATTGTATGGGCAATAATGCCAAACGTGGCTATTGGCGCTAACGGATTATCCAATGGATCATCTACAGATCACGTAGTTGTAGATGCTGCGCAAGTCTTCTTGGAATGGTTTGGCCGACAGTTTATCGGCAATTTACTGCTTAGCTGCTTATTTGGCGACAGAGGGTTGTGTTTTTGTGCAAGCGTTATTACAAATTCGAGGAGGGGATAGGGTGAGCAAACGTAGATTGGACATACTGACTACTGGGGGAACTATAGCATCAAAAGCGCGAGGGGGTATGTTGTCAGGGGAGGAACTGATTGCAGATCTGGAAAATATCTTTCCCGATGTAGAAATAGGGATTAAGGATATCTGCCGCGTAGGATCGAGCCAGATAACAACTCACATTCTATGGGAAATTCGAACTTCTGTCCAAGAGTCTTTTTATATGGGGGCCGATGGGGTTGTGATTACCCATGGGACAGACACCCTGGAAGAGACAGCTTATTTTTTAGATCTCATGTCCAATTCAAAAGTCTCAAAAAGTGCAGAGGCCGAAGAAGATGTCAGCGCTTTCGGGCAGTCGATACCAATTGCTTCGACTATGCATGAAGTAGATGCCAAGATCCATTTTGGCCCCACAGTTATTACAGGAGCAATGCGGGGGTTTGATGATATTGGGTATGATGGTATGGCCAACCTGATTGATTCGTGCCGCGTGGCTTTGGA
>DGFF01000021.1:0-3809 GCA_002391545.1 Candidatus Fermentithermobacillaceae bacterium UBA3907
GATCTACACTATCCCCTTAGTCGGCAGAGTCAGATGTGTATAAGAGACAGGTCTCAACTCCTCCCCCTTGTTTCCGAACCCGGCATTATTAAAACCGCTTCATTGACCAAACACCTAAGCCCTACCTTACGAACATCACGAACTACCGGCACCGCCCTAGGAAGCTCATAAGGAAGCAATCCACACAAGATCACAATGCCGCTCTACATAGAAAACCGTCTCAGATCCCTAATGCGCCTCCTATCTACATACCACTCAGAAAACACGATCATATCAGGATAGGGCCTGCCACCTCGATCTCTCCCGCTAATCTTCCTCCATTCCAGACCCGCCTATTCATCAATCTGGCTCACTCCATAGAGCACTTACTTCCACTTGGCCCTCACAACAAGAAAAAGTGGCTCATCTGATAGACCACTTTCCTCAACCTCACCATCATCAGCCCTGAAAAGTGGCTCACTGGATGAGCCACTTACATCTAGAATCAAATGAATATGGGTAAAACTGGCTCACTAAGTGAGCCAGTTTTCACCTTCTGATGTGAGTTTCCATAGAAAGTGGCTCAGCACATATACCACTTTTCTTCTCGGAAGGACATTGTTAATGGAAAAGTGGCCTACACAGTAGGCCACTTTCCTTCTTACCGCCCTGCCAACCTGCCAAAGTGGCTCATCTCATAAACCACTTTTTTGGTATCCATCACCTATTCTGAAATCTTATATCCCGGGCCCGAGCCCGTTCCGAGTATTTTGTGTACTGCAAACACATTTCCTCCACACCCTTAGCGTAGACGCTATTTACATCAAATAGTTTAGTAGGCACATGCTCTGGAACTTTTTCTAACATGGTATCGATCTTAAGATCTTTGGGAGTGATCGTAATCAAAGTTACGCCTTGCTCGCAACTGAGCTGCGCCTTCATCAAATCCCTCTCTTTAGTTCGTTTGAGCTCAATCTCATCAGAGAATTGAGGAGTAGTTTCATAATGCTGCCTCCCGTTGAACTCCCAGGCAACTTTTGCGTCAGGAGCGAAACAATCGTATTCAAGGAATTCTTTAGTATAAGGATTCTGCAAAAACCAAGGCCTGCAATTGTAGATAAAAGGAGCTACGTCCACAATGAGATCCAACAAGAGATTCATCTTGTTCTCACCCCCTCGGGGATGGAACTTATCTACTTCTTTGGCGTGTTCGAGTTTGGCTTTCTGAACCTCTACAGGCTGGGTAGGGATCATAACCTTCTTTCCAGGTGTTTCATAGATGAGAAGCCACTGCGCCTCACGCAAGGAACCCACCAAATTCGTGACCACACTTCGATTCATCCCAGTTCGTTCAGCGAGTTCGCGGATGGATTTGGGTTTGAATGCAATTATGCTCATGTAAAGAAACTTAGCCCGCGGATCTATAGAATTATCTGCTAACAAAGCACGTGGAACCTGCGTAACTTTCTGCCTCGAAGGAAGTAAAAGCCCACGCTCAATTATCCTTCTTTGAAGAACATCTCGAATCTCACATCACCTCCGTGTGTAGTAATACCTTCATTCTATTCTTGTATACCATATTATCCCAGTAAAGGTAAAGGCTACTTGCACGAAAGAAGAGAAGCGAAAACCCCCGTCCCTTTTGCTTCCTTTGCTTCCTTTGCTTCCTTTGCTTTTTTGCTTCTCTTGCTTCTTTTGCTTCGTCGCTCTCGTAGCTATTACAAACCAAAAAGCGCCGCTTCTAAAACTATCTGAGCAGCGCTTCGCGACAAAAACATCAATTACTGAAACAAGTATTTCTTAATCTCTACCGCCCTACCCCCATGTACAAAAACCCAGCCTCTTCCGCTTTACCCCTGTCAAGCATGTTGCGTGCATCTAGAAGAACTGGTGTTACCATAGACTCTGCCAACTGTTTCAAGTCCAAAATCCCGTACTCTGACCAATCAGTAGCCAATACCAGGCCTTCTGCCCCTACTGCTACGTCATAGGGATCAGAGAAAAATTCCACATCTAACCCTTCCAATTCCTTCCTCGCATTGGGAATAGCCGCCGGGTCATGAGCCCTTACGTGGGCCCCTCGTTCTACAAGTATCTTTACAAGATCAATGGAAGGAGATTCCCGTATATCGTCAGTTCCAGGCTTAAAAGAAAGTCCCAGTACTCCTATTACGCGACCTCGAACCCCTTTAAGTGTCTCCTGCAATTTGTCTACCATCCTGTAACGTTGCTCATAGTTAACTCTTCTCGAAGCCGACACTATGGGCATTTCATAACCATGTTCCTCACCGATAGCCAAAAGGGCCGCCGTGTCTTTTGGGAAACAGCTTCCTCCCCAACCTAACCCTGCCTTAAGAAAATGAGGGCCAATCCGCTTATCTAAGCCCATACCCCTTGCCACCTCGTTAACATCTGCTCCTACCCTCTCACACAACCCTGCAATTTCATTTATGAAGCTTATCTTAAGCGACAAAAACGCGTTAGACGCGTATTTGATCATCTCAGCGCTAATAGGGTCAGTTGTAATCATTGGAGGGAAACCATAACCAGCAGGACGGTTCAAAAATGAAGGCGGATTGAAGGTTTGCTCAAGTATAGGACGATAAAGCCTCTGCATAACCGATATACCCTCTTGTTCTTCGGCTCCTACTACTATCCTGTCAGGATACAAAGTATCGTAAAGGGCCGTACCTTCACGCAGAAACTCTGGATTAGACACTATATAGACGGGAGTGCTAGCTGACAGGCCACGCTCTTCTAAGACTTTTCTAATTACATAGGACACACGTCTGTTGGTTCCAATTGGCACAGTAGATTTCACAACCACCACATAAGGGCGCCCAGGCAGAAAAGCCTCGGCAACCTCCTGGGCAGCAATTTCAACGTAACGAGTATCAGCCTCACCGTTCCCTTTAGATGGAGTTCCTACGGCTATAAGTATTAAATCGGCATTAGGCACAGCCTGAGACGTATCTTGGGTAAAAGTGAGACGGTCTCTAGATAGAGCCAAAAGTTCCTCCATCCCATGCTCTTTGATGGGGCTTTTCCCTGCTCTCAGGAGATTTATCTTCACCTCATCCTTATCGACTCCTACGACGTGGTGCCCAAGATAAGCTAATGCTGTGGCCGTAGACAAACCCACATAACCGGTACCTATCATAGCAACTCTAAGTGGCTGGAAACCGTCCATGGAAACACACTCCCTATATGTAATAAACCTCAAAACTCTTCTCTCAAATTGTCTATATTATACCCTAGAACTGAAGCATAGGGGACGGGGGTTTTTGCTTCAATGAGATGCCAGGAACACGCAGTGAAGCATAAGGGGCGAAGCAAAAGGGACGGGGGTTCTTGCTTCAGCCCTTACCTTCTGATCATTACCTTGCAAAAATGAGGCGCGCAACTTGTTGTATGTGGCTTCTAGATTAGAAGGATAATCGGTCTCCTCCTGGTACTTTATAATCTCCTCCCCTCGATGGCCTAATCTAGCAAATTGCCTCCGGCAGGTCTTCGGACTCGTAGCCTTTTCTTATATAGCCCCTTCCTACCGGACATCGCTCCCCAGACCTAAGCCCAGTGCTCAAGTGACCAATTTTGTTACTACTTACCGCTGCGGGGCAATCCTATACTCGCGTCGGGGTCTAGAGTTTCAAAGCTGCTCCAATCCTTTGTGCCAGATATGACGCAATTACTGCCTTGAGTATATCTCCCAGAATAAAAGGCACTGTTCCGATTAGCATAGCATCAAACAACGTAAGATGAGCGCTTCTCGCAAGATGCAAGATACCGCAAGCGTGAACTATTACGACTCCCCCAATAACACACGCCCA
>DGFF01000021.1:3958-4892 GCA_002391545.1 Candidatus Fermentithermobacillaceae bacterium UBA3907
GCTCCACCAGCAAACACAGGTAATCCGGAAATACCTGCGATGAGATAAAGGCATACAGCCATTGTCCCTAACTGAGGTCCTAGCAGTAGGCCTGCAAGCATCACCCCTAAAATCTGGAGCGTGATAGGAACAGGGCTAATAGGTAGCGGAACCGCTATGAAAGATAGTGCCGCCATGATAGAAGCCATCAAGGAAACTCGTATGAGTCCTGATACCGACACCGATTGTGCGTCGCTTTTTTCTGAATTAAGTTTGTTGGAAGCTGTATGCAGTTTTGCCCGCTCCCTTCGCCAGTAATGTCAACCTTTAGTAATGCCAGGCTAACGCAATGGTACTGGAACATGAAGGGCTCGTCAATGTACAGGATTTTTAGTACATATGAAGCACCTAATAACCGTTTGCGCTTCTCAAAAACCCTTACACCCAAAACATCGGGCCTTTTTGTGGATTCTGGGTAGAATTCATCTTCAGCCGTCTTTCCCGCTACTTTCCCTTATTTCAATCCTATCTAATCGTTAAAGTGATCGTAAATGTGGCTCACCTGATAGGCCACTTAGTTGCTATTCGCCCTCACAACGAGAAAAAGTGGCTCATCCGATAGGCCACTTCGCTCACTCTCAGTATGATCAACTCCAAAAAGTGGCTCACTGGATGAGCCACTTACGCCTAAAACGAGATAAACATGATGAAAACTGGCTCACCTGGTGAGCCAGTTTTGACCTTCTTCTGAGAGTTCTCCTATAAAGTGGCTCACTACATATGCCACTTTTCTTCCCGAAAGAATAACATTATGGAAAAGTGGCCTACTGTGTAGGCCACTTTCCTTATTCCCAACCTGCCAAACCTCACCAAGTGGCTCAGTTCATATGCCACTTTCTTTCACTCTGCCGCCGAAATCTAGGGAGGCGAACCAAAAGGAAGCAAAAGGGACGGG
>DGFF01000073.1 GCA_002391545.1 Candidatus Fermentithermobacillaceae bacterium UBA3907
AGATGTGTATAAGAGACAGGTGTGGGGAGAAGCATAACCCTGGAGAAAACTCCGGAAAAGATAGTATCTTTGTCACCGGCGCACACTGAAATTCTATTTGCTTTAGGACTTGGAGACAAAGTGGTTGGCGTAAGCAATTGGTGTAATAAGCCGGAAGAAGCGCTAGAAAAAGAGAAAGTGGGAGATGCTTTCAGTCTAAACAAGGAGAAATTGGTTAGTTTGAAACCAGATATCGTATTCATTCCTGGAAGCGCAGATTCCCCGCAGGTAAAGGAGATAGAAGATCTAGGCATTCCTGTCTATGTGTCAAATCCTGCAACTGTCTCAGAGGTGTTCGAAGAGATAGAAAGGGTTGCTGAAGTGACTGGTGTTGCAGATAAAGGGCGCCAACTTGTCGAGGAGATGCAGGAAGAATTGGGCAAGTTAAAAGGAAAGCTAGAAGAACATGAAGGCCCGAAGCCTACTGTTTTAATAGTTTTGGATCCTGACTTGTGGACGGTAGGACCTGGTTCATTTCTGGATGAAGTTCTTACCTTAGCAGGTGGGGAAAACGTAGTAAGTGACGTTGACTTGCAGTATTTGCAGGTGAGCATGGAGGAAGTTTTAGTGAGAGATCCAGACGTGATCTTGATTACAGTGCCCGAAGACCAGAGCGCTGGACTGCAAGCTATGCCAGGATGGTCTGAGTTGCGGGCAGTCAGAGAGGGCAAGGTTTACTATGTTGACGGAGACCTAGTTAGCAGACCCGGTCCTTCCATAGTAGACGGTGTAAAAGAAATTGCACGCTACCTGTACCCAGATTTGGATTTGGAGATTTAGATGTGTAGAGGTAACAAAGACAGTCTAAAAGACAGTTTAAGGATGATTTAAGGCGTAAAAGAAAGGGAGGCCCATGACAGAGTACTCTAATGGTAGAAAAGTAAAGCAGTCTAAGTGGCTATTCGTAGCCGCATCCATAGGCTTATCTGCGGTTAGCATATTTTTGGGCCTGTCATTCGGCAGCGTATCTGTTTCTTTCAAAGAAATTATAAGTGCGCTTCTGGCAGGTCCTGGTCTTGAAACAGACGACATAGCGTACACCATTTTGTGGACGCTCAGGTTTCCCAGAGTCCTTTTAGCTCTTATTGAAGGGGCTTCTCTTGGTGTAGCAGGTGCCGCCATGCAAGGTTTATTTAGGAACCCTATGGCAGATCCTTACGTGCTCGGAGTATCGTCTGGAGCCTCCCTTGGCGCCGTCTTAGGTATTGTATTTGGATTTGGGAAAGTTCTAGGCTTGTGGTCTCTTCCAATCTTGGCGTTTGCAGGAGCTTTTTTGTCTACAGGAATTGTGTATCTTTTGTCTACGAAAAATGGGCGCACTGATACTTGGACTTTGCTGCTAGCTGGCATAGCAGTTTCCAGCTTGATTTCCTCAATTATCGCCTTTCTTATGGTCCTTTTCAGACAGCGGGTAGAGGAAATAGTGTTTTGGACTATGGGTGGTCTCGGAAGAACCTCCTGGAAAGTAGTGGGAGCCGCTTTGCCCTATGCGTTATTCGGATCCGCGGTTTTGTGGTTTCAATCAATGGCTCTGAACGCATTTTCTTTTGGGGAAGAAGCGGCTTTTCATATGGGTGTGCCAGTTGAAACTGTCAAACGTCGAATCTTGTGGGGTAGTTCAATTGCCACTGCCAGTTGTGTGGCATTTACCGGGCCTATTGGATTTATTGGTCTAATAGTGCCCCACGTGGTGAGGATTTTGATAGGACCAGATCACAGGTGGCTAATACCTGCGTCTGCCTTGGTCGGTGGTAACGCCCTGATCTTGGCCGACCTTTTGGCGCGTACCATCGTCCCGCCCCTGGAAATTCCAGTAGGAGTTATTACTTCGTTGTGCGGAGCCCCTTTCTTTTTGTATCTTTTGGCTAAAACCAGAAAGGGAGGGATGTAAACGTGGGGTCAGACATGGGGATAAAGTTGAACGGTCTATCATTTTCGTACGGGGGTAGCGTCACGTTAAGCGGGATCGATCTGGAAATCCCGCGTGGCACCCTTGCAGCCCTTTTAGGACCTAATGGAGCTGGAAAAAGCACTCTGTTGAAGAATATTTCTGGATACTTGAAGCCTCAAAAAGGTGAGGTTCTGGTATGTGGAAAACCTGTTCACTCCCTAAAGGACAAAGAGAGGAGTCGGATTGTGACGTATTTGGCGCCTGAAAGCCGTTCCTCCTTTGATTTTAGTGTAGAAGAAGTTGTGATGATGGGCAGGCTTCCATACTCAGAGTCCATTTTGTCCCATTCTCCTGATGATCTTCAGGCCGCCGAAGAAGCTATGCGCATAACACAGGTAGAGCATCTTCGGCACAGGCCGGTGACGTCCCTTTCTTCAGGCGAACAGCAAAGGGTTCAGATCGCTCGAGCTATCTGTCAGGATCCTGATGTTTTTTTGCTGGACGAACCTACTGCTCACCTTGATATGTCTTTCGAATTGGAGATTATGGAACTTGTAAAGGAATTGGCTGAAGAAGGCCGTACGGTGTTTGCTATTTTGCACGATGTGAATCTTGCGCTCAGATACGCTTCCCAGTTGTTTTTTATGAAAGAAGGTTCTCTGGCATATTGCCTTGAGGCTAACCAAGTATCCTCGGATGTGATTAGAGATGTCTACGGTGTAGACGCTCGAATACTAGAAGATGCAGAGTCTGGTATCAAGTTTGTTTTGCCCTATTCTATCTCCCGCTTGTAAAGGTCTCACTGGCGTTATCCCATTTTTCTATCTATTGACACATGAGTCATCCCATGCTATCTTCGAATTGGTTAGCACTCTCAACTTAAGAGTGCTAAAGAAAAAAAAGGGGGGGATAGCGTGGCACTTGATGATAGGAAAGCTCAGATACTGTCAGCGGTAATAGAGGAATATGTCAAAACTGGGCTTCCTGTAGGGTCAAGGGCTATAGCCCGGAGATACCAGCTTGGAGTGAGCCCGGCTACAATTAGAAATGAAATGGGTGATCTCGAGGAAATGGGATATTTGGGTAAGACTCATACCTCCTCTGGGAGAGTACCGTCTGATAAAGGCTATAGAGTGTACGTCGATGAGCTTATGGGCGATGCCAGACTTTCCCAGCGTGAGTCTCAGATGCTGGAGTCCTTTTTTCGCTCAAAAATTAAGGATGTAGAATCTTTGCTCAAAGAGGCAGTGAAAGCTCTTTCTGAAGCGACCAATTATCTGGCGTTTGTGCTTGGCCCAGAGTACGAAACCACAACCATCGAGGCCATTCATTTGCTGCCTGTGACTTTGGATAAAGCGTTACTTGTAATAGTGAGCGACATAGGTTTTGTGGAAAACTGTCTCATTGACGTGCCTGCTATGTCCAGGGAAGAAATGGAATACGTTTCTCAGATGCTATGCGAGCATCTTTGCCATATAAGCCTTAGCCGGGTAAAGGATAAAGCCCAGAACCTTCTAAAACGGGAGACGTCTCGATATGCTGACATAATTGTCCAGGTGGCAGATTTCTTAGATAGCATGACCGAGGATTCTGAAAGTGAAAGGTTGTATATGGGAGGAGCCGCCAATCTGCTTAAACAGCCCGAGTTTAAAGATCCTGATCGGGTGCAAGAACTCATGCAGACGTTGAAAAACGGTTCCCTGGCGAAAAACATTATGATTACTGAGCCACCGAGCACGGATCCGGCAGTTACTATTGGGGACGAAAACCGGATTGAGACCGTAAAAGAGTTTAGCTTTGTCTACGGAACGTTTAGAGTTGGCTCGAGCGAAGGTAAAATAGGCATCTTTGGACCCAAAAGGATGAACTATCCTAGGGCAGTGGCGGTAGTGAGTTTCTTCGAAAGGAACCTGAACGAAATACTAGATGTTACAGACTGAACAATGCAACCGACCTTGAAATACTTCATTTTACACAGTGTGTTTGTACGTTGATATATGCGTGTATTTTGGTCTATACTCAGAAGGTGCAAGAACAAAAGTTCAATGACAAAGAGAAACAGTATACCAAGATCTGGGAGGGACTTAAGTGACGCTGAGACAGGCAGCCCAGGGTTCGGAAATTGACCAGAGACTAGCAGCGCTTTTGACAAATGTAAATGCTGTTCGCGCCATTGCGTCGGCGGTTGAAGGTACCATAGGACCAAAAGGATTGGACACTCTTTTAGTAGATAGATTCGGGGAAGTGGTTATCACAAATGATGGTATGACCATTCTTACGAGAATGGACGTAAACCATCCCGCGGCAAAAATGGTGATAAACACCGCTAAAGCCCAAGAAGAAGAAGTCGGTGATGGAACCACTACTGCGACAATTATAGCAGGTGCCCTTGTGACAGAAGGTTTTAACCAGGTGGCAAGGGGAGTGCCTGTGACTAGAGTCATCGAAGGTATCAAGATTGGTATTGCAAAAGCAGTAGAGTACATCGAAGACAAAGCTACGAAAGTCGATGGAATTAAAGACCCTCTTCTCCGTCAAATAGCTCTCGTAGCAGGTAGGAACAATGAAGATATAGCGGATTTGGTGATATCAGCTGCTGAGATGGTTGGAAAGGAAAAACTTCTAGATCAAAGGTTTAGATTTTCAGAGATAATTACCGCTAAAGAAGGCGCAGAGAATCAGGTGTTTCCTGGTATTATTGTGGACAAGAAGAGACTTAATGAGGAAATGCCCGAAGATATAGAAAACCCAGTAATACTGGTGATAGATGATGCACTTGAAGCAGAGGAAATTGAAGAAGAGGCGTTGGCTACGGAAGCTGGGTTCCGCAGGTATATGGAACTTCAGGAAGAGTTCAAGAAGAATCTGAAAAAAATAGTCGAACTGGGCGTCAATTTCATCGTTATAGATAAGGGCATAAGTGACGTTGCCGAAGAGATGCTTACAGATGCTGGAGTTATGGTAGTTACGAGAGTTGCGTCTTCTGATCTTCGTAGAGTCGCTGAACATACTGGGGCGAGACCCATAAAACGAACTGGACTCAAAAAGGCTGAAGAGGATCTGAAGAATTATTTAGGTTATGCAGACCGAGTATATGAAGACGAAAAACTAAAGTGCATAAAGGTTATTGGAGGCAAAGGCAAATCTGCTGCTACCATTTTGGTAGGGGCTAGCACTCAAGAAGTACGTGGCGAGCGCGAACGTATTTGCAACGATGCGGCTTCTTCGGTTCAGGCTGCGATTAAAGGCGGCGTGGTTCCGGGAGGGGGCGCCATCGAGATAGGTTGTGCTAGAGAAGTAGACAAACTCAGAGCGAGTCAAAGAGGAATGCAAGCTTATGGGCTTCAATGTGTTGTAGAGGCGCTAAAAAAGCCTCTAGCCCAGATCGTTTCAAATGCGGGGTTCAATCCGCTTGAGAAAACCGGTGATGTAATCGCTCGTCAGACCGAAGAGGATAACCTAAACTTAGCTGTGGATTGCGAAACAGGCGAAGTAACAGATATGTTGGAGTTAGGGATTGTGGATCCAGCGCCTGTGAAGATATATGCGCTAAAAGCGGCTATGGAGATAGCGTGCGCGATTTTGAGAATAGATACAATAATTAAGAAGAAAGATGAAGAAGATGAAGGCAATAAGAAAGGTACGCAATCATATAGATCCATGGAGGAAGGCTTTTGAGTAAAGACTATTATGAAATACTAGGCGTGAGCAGGGATGCGGATCAGGATGAAATAAAGCGGGCGTTTAGGAACCTTGCTAAGAAATACCATCCAGATGCTAATCCTGACGATCCTACTGCTGAGGCCAAGTTTAAAGAAATAAATGAGGCTTATGAGGTGCTCTCGGATCCCCAGAAGCGTGCAAATTACGATGCTTATGGGAATGCCGACGGCCCTGTATTTAGAGGTGGCGATTACGGAGGCGCCGGATATGATCCTTTCGAGCACATATTCGGTGATTTTGGCCATTCGCCATTTGAGGATATTTTTAGTCAATTTGAAAACTTGTTCGGTGGGCCAACTAGGCGCACACGAAGTGATACAGGGCCTGTCCGCGGGAGAGACTTAGAAGTTACACTGGAAATATCTCTAGAGGAGGCCTTTGCTGGGGCCGAAAAAGATGTAAAAGTGCGCAGGGTGGATCAGTGCTCACGTTGCGATGGGACAGGAGCTGAACCAGGTTCTACAGTTACGACTTGCTCAACTTGCAATGGTACTGGACAGGTTAGGAGCACTGTGAATACTATGTTTGGCACCATGACCTCTATGAGGACATGTCCTACGTGCGGAGGCACTGGGCAAACTGTAGAAAAACCTTGTAGGGAGTGCGGCGGTTCGGGCCAAACAGTGGAAGACAAGGTGATAAGAGTTAAGATACCTGCTGGAGCAGATAATGGGATGCGACTGCGTTTGGCTGGACAAGGCGATGCAGGCAAGCGAGGCGGTCCCCCTGGCGACCTATATGTTAACGTGGTCGTGAAGCCCCACCCCTTGTTCAAGAGGCAGGGAGACGATTTAATCCTAGAAAGAGAAATAAGTTTTCCTCTCGCAGCGTTGGGTGGCGTAGTCTCAGTGCCTACTCTCGATGGGGAAGTGGAACTTACTGTTCCTGCTGGCACCCAGCCAGGTGCTGTGTTGCGTCTTAGGAACAAGGGCATGCCAAGATTACGAGGTAAGGGCCGTGGAGATATGTTGGTTCAGTTGAATGTTCGCGTTCCTACGAGGCTTTCTCCTGAGGAAAAAGAACTTTTGGCTCAACTGGAAGTAGGAGAAGGAGAGCGACTCTCTGAAGGAAAGTCTTTTTTTAGGCGGCTCAAAGACGCGGCAGGCGGCAAAGACGATTGACATGAAAGATTCTCTATTCTAAATGGCAGGTTCTCGCCAGGTTTTCGTAACTTACCTGCGGTAATCATTTTGTCTGGAGGGGTTGATGAAAGTGGCTGGTATGTCACGAAACACCCCGCCTCGATTTTTTGTGGATCCTTCATCTATCTTTGGGAATAAAGTGATCTTAACTGGGGATGTGCTTAAGCACGCCATGTCTCAAAGATTGAAAAGGGGCGAAATCTTCCATGCATTGCCTGAGATGGTCTATGACAAAAATATCGTAACCGAAACCATTGAATTATTAGGAGTTCGTGTAGAATCAGTTAACAAAACCCAGCTGATTGGGCAAGTAATAGAGACACGCCAGGTTACTATTCCCCCTTACGAGCTGCACCTTTATCCCGCAGTGCTTAAAGGCGATAAACTTGACTTGGTGGTAGAAAAAGCAACCGAATTGGGGTGCGCATCTATTACTCCAATGGTTGCGGCAAGGTGCATTCCGAGACTGGACGAAGGCAAAAAAGAGTCTCGTATTCAGCGCTGGATGAAGGTTGCAAAATCTGCAGCTGAGCAATCCGGTCGCATGTACATACCTCGTATAAACGAAATTGTTACTTTTCGTGAGGTTATCCAGAACCGAGTTCTAGGTAAAGCGGTTTTAGCGTTGGAGCGGCGAGAGATGTGCGTGAGCATTTCAGAAGCGGTCGGGTGCGCGTTGGAAGTTTCGGTTTTAATAGGGCCTGAGGGTGGTTTTGAGTTATATGAAATAGAAGAGGCTGTTGAGGCAGGTCTCTGTCCCGTCACTCTCGGACCTTACATATTGAGAGCAGAAACTGCATCGATTGCCGCGTGTGCAATTATTATGGAGCATATGTCCAAAGGGCATATGGCCAAAGAATATATCTCATAGATGTTAATTCATGGGTTTCAGTAAAAGGAACCAAGAACCGAGTTCCCGGTCGATAATTGAAGCAGGTGAACTGATCGTTGACTAATAAAAAGACAGTATCCTTTAAAACGTTTGGATGTAAACAAAATCAATATGACACTGACTTTTTGAAGCAAGTGTTCAGAGAAAAAGGATATGAGATCTGCGAGTCGGGTCCTGCAGACATTTTTGTGATCAACACTTGCACAGTTACATCTAGAAGCGCTGCAAAATGCAGACAAGCTATAAGGGCGGCTGCTAGGTCAGGGGCGAAGGTTGTAGTTACCGGATGCTACCCGCAGGTGGCAAAAGATGAGTTGGTCAATCTACCGGGTGTCATAGCCGTAACGGGTGTCCGAAATCGAAAAGGGTTAGTGGATGTTGTAGAGAGGGCCCTTACTACTGGCGAAAAGGTTGTGGACGTACAGCCCCACGAAAAAGATGCTTCTTTTGAGGAAACACCGGTTACGTCACGTAGTCTTACCAGAGCGTTTCTCAAAATCCAAGAAGGCTGCGACGATTATTGCACATATTGCATAGTGCCATACGCCAGGGGGCCATCTAGGTCGCGACCTATGGAGGACATCCTTTGGGAAGCGAGGCGCTTGGTAGAAGTGGGATACAAGGAGATTGTTCTTACAGGTACCCACTTGGGATTGTATGGCAAAGATCTCTTTTCTAGCTCAGATATGATAGACACATGGGATGGTCCGAAAACTCCGGATCTTCCCTTAGTTATTCGTAACCTCACCGAGATCGAAGGTTTATTGAGATTGAGGCTAAGTTCCCTCGAGCCCCACGATGTGACGCCTGCGCTCATTCATTGTCTCAGATATCCCCAAGTGTGCAATCACCTTCACTTGCCTTTGCAGAGCGGGAGCGATGAAATACTGGGGATTATGGGGAGACCCTACGACTCCAGCACTTTTTTGGATATAGTTGAAGAAGCGAGGAAGGTATCGCCTAATATAGGTATATCTTCAGATATTATGGTAGGTTTTCCTGGCGAAAACGGAAAAGAATTCGAAGATACTCTAAAGGTAATGGAATCTGCAAGATTTTCCCGCGTCCACGTCTTTAGGTATTCGCCAAGGCCTGGAACTCCTGCTAGCAATTTTGAGGGGCAAGTACCCGAGAAGGAAAAAGAACGCCGTAGCAAAGCTGCAATTGCCTTAGGCCGGAAACTATCCCTAGAGTTCAACCAAAGGCTATTGGGCAAAAGAGTAGAAGTGCTGGTTGAAGAAGACAGGAGCAGGGAAGGGTTTCTTCAAGGACTAACCCGAAACTACGTGCGGGTTTGGTTCCAAGGGCCAGACGAACTCAAGGGTGAGATTGTGGAAGTACGTGTATGCCAAGCCCGGCACTACGGCGTTTTCGCTTCGGTATGACCTGCATTTATGCAGGGGATTAATGGGAATATTTGCGCAATTTTGAGTCAGGGGGATTGTTTCTGTGCGAATCGCTCTTTTATTTGGTGGAAGGTCGGGGGAGCACGAGATATCCGTTATGTCTGCAAGGTCTATATTTAAAGCCCTTGTTAACTGTGGATTTGACGTGCTTACTGTCGGTATCACTAAAGATGGCAGGTGGACGCTTATCCAAAACCCCGATACGTTTTTTGCTGATGGGTGGAAAGAGGTTACACAAGAACTAGGACCTCTATGTTACATACTGCCCGATCCTTGTCGCCCAGGGATTTGGATAGATGGCCATGAGTTAGAAGAAGCCCATAATATTGACTGCTCCAACCCGGTGATAACGGGCGGGCTAGATGTAGATGCAGTATTTCCTGTTTTGCACGGTTCCTTTGGAGAGGATGGCACCATCCAAGGGCTCCTTGACCTATCAGGATTACCGTATGTAGGTTCAGGAACTCTTGCCTCGTCTGTTTGCATGGACAAAGATACTGCAAAAATAATATTGTCCCATTACGGTATTCCGTGCGTGCCATATGTTCGAGTCGAACGTTATGAGTGGAGGCAAAAACCCATCCAGGTGTTGGAAGACCTGTCATCTGGGCTGACTTTTCCCGTCTTTGTAAAACCCTCGGGTTCAGGTTCTAGTTTGGGTGTGAGCAAAGTTAAAGGCGAAGAAGGTTTGTGTCGGGCTTTGGAAGATGCGTTTCTTTACGATACTAAGGCGTTGATTGAACCGGCTCAAGAAGGGTATTTAGAAATCGAGTGCGCCATACTAGGAAATAATGAGCCCAAAGCATCGGTTCCCGGTCAGATAGTTCCATCTAGGGAGTTCTATGACTACGAAGCCAAGTATATTGATGAAAACACCCGTCTCATCATCCCTGCCCCCTTAGACGACGACTTAGCCGAAAGCGTCAAAAAAATCTCCATTGAGGCCTTTAAGGCTACAGGTTGCAGCGGTCTTGCCAGAGTAGACGTTTTTGTGAATCCGCGCTCTCGAGATATTAAGGTAAGCGAGATTAACACTATACCTGGGTTCACCGAGGTAAGTATGTATCCCAAGCTGTGGGAAGCGTCAGGCATGTCATATGAGGACCTAGTTGCGACCTTGGTGGATCTGGCTTTTGAGCGAAAAACTGCATGTCATAGAGCGTTTCGTCCAGTCACCAAGATGTAGTCCTATTAGGAGCTCTTTTCTTTCCGAATTGGGGTATTATATATGAGAAATGGCGTTACAAAGGAGCACCTTAAATGAAGGACGAGATTTCCCAAACTTTTTACGAGCGCAATTCAGAAACAGGTGACTATATAATACAGATATCTCTAGATAGGTACTCTGACATATTTAACGAGTGGGATCACGCCACGTACCTAAGACGGGATATGGATCCTGAACTTGCTTTCTTTTTGGAAGAATGTGCAGAAGAGATCCCTATGCAGTATGGGTTGGAACTGGTGTTTTATCTACCAAAGCGGACCAGAGACCTTAAAAAAGAGGAAATAATTGCCGGGGTCATACGGCGGTACTACCAATTTTGCGCCGAGGTTGATAGGAGAAGTTTCGCGCGTGATGCTAAGCAGCAAGCGAAGAACGCTTTATTTGCCGTTGGCCTCTTAGGGGTTACTTATTTATCTAGTCTTTGGGAAGGAAGCGTCCTTTTATCTATCGCCAAAGAGGGACTAATAATAGGAAGCTGGGTCTTTCTTTGGGGGACCATATCTTTCTTCGCCTTTGAGCGCAGTGAGCGCACTGATAGGATAAAGAACTATGAGCGCCTGTCCAATGCCAAGATTTACTTTAGGTACGATGAGTAAGACTAAGGCAAGTTATAATACAAGCAGCGGTTGAGGAGAGTGAAGCATAACCATGCCAGGGTTTGAACATATGGGGAAATTCCTCATTTTCGTAGGGATCTTTATCATGGTTATGGGCCTTTTGATGACTTTATGGGGGAAGATACCAGGGTTGGGCAAGCTTCCAGGGGACATATATATCGAAAAGGACAATTTCACGTTTTTCTTCCCGATAGTATCTTGCCTTGTGATCAGCGTAGTGCTCACTGTGATAGTAAATC
>DGFF01000085.1 GCA_002391545.1 Candidatus Fermentithermobacillaceae bacterium UBA3907
GGCAGTCTGAAGAATAAAGCACCCATGGCGTTCTACCGCAGTAATGTTGGCCAAGATGTCAAACCAGCAATGATGGTGGCCTAAATAAAGGGCAACCATGTGATAGTTGAACCACTAAGCAGATATTCTCCCAAAATGGGGGGTCAAACCGGTCATATATTTAGAGAAGGACATGGTCAAATAGCCTGGGGAAAAACAATACTGTTGGTGCGCACCTAGGCGCTCCCTATTTTAGATTGATAGTGCATCTTTTCCCAACCTAGAGAACGAAAATTCGGACCCGTGGAGGCCTCCGAAAACGTAATGTCCGGATGGCGCGCATTCCACTCCATGATCTTCGTTTCTCCACTATTTGTGATTGCCACATCCCATCCAATGATGCCACAATGAGGCAGTCGCCCATGGAGCCTTTCGCATACAGATACGGCACAATCAAAATATGGTATTGTCTTGCCAGAAAATACAAATCCCGAATCCGGATGTTTATAATGCCTTCTCCAATCTGGATCAGCGCCAAAGTCACCCAAAGCACCATTCCGGTCAATTATAGGTATCCTGATTGCATTACTGCTCTGAACGATATCCGAACCACTCCTACCCACCCTTAAATAAGCGGCCCGCATCACGAACGTACCGTTCGGCTCCTTTACTGTTGTGATTCTAATAGTCGCTACACTATCCCGTAAGATTTCCTCAAACCATTTCGCTTGCCGGATTGACTCTTGAATAACGCAGGTCCCGAGTTTCTTAAAATCTATATCGTCAAAGTTCTGGCTGTTGAGCCTAACAACCCCTTTACCTTGGCTTGAAAACTCAGCCTTTGCGAAGCAATCGTTACCCGTTTCAATTAAGTATCTCCTAACGTCTTGCTTTTCAATTGGATTCATCTTATAATCATACCACTTGTTATCAATCACGTAAAAAATATCTGGGAATAGATTTGTCTCAAAAAGACGCTTTGACAAAGTCTTAAAACCCGCAATAAAACGTACTTGGTGATTTACGCGAGGAGCAACAACTAAACCAAAGTAGTTATTAGGAATCCAACCCTCTACGAAACGCTGTTGATAGGCCGCATATACATAGAGCCAATAGGCGTAACTATGGGAGCCAAACATCTCTTTGGCATATGATTTGATTAGTCGCCTTTCTTTTGCTCGTAGGATGTATCCTGTATCCTGCTCAATGTTTCTCAACGCTCTTAGGGCTAGTTTTCTCTGCATCGCATTATGGTAAACTGTTCTTAATTTTTCCTCGCTACCTAGTATTGCTGTACGCAATAAATGACTTCTTGCCATGGGTAAACCTCCATTATTGTCGCCTCGCTAGACAACAGACTGATATTCAGAATTATCTTTAGTGTTTCAGGACCTTTACAAGTTGCCTGCAATATGGCAGAAGACTTCTGAACCACGTTCGTCTGCGGAAAGACGATCCAAAGGTTTTCTTAATTTCTGTGCCGAAGAATAGTCGAGTTAAAAAACTGCGTTTGCCGTTGTACAAGTGCTGGCATCTCTCACATAAGCAAATCTGCATCGAGGTGAAATTCAGTTCTTCCGAAGGACTGTAGGATCATAGTGCTTTCCATAACATAGAATGAACACGATTCGGCAACGACGTATCATGCTCTAGATCACACGATGAAATTCATAAAACCTTCGTAGTCGCTCATCCGAAAGCAAAGGTTTCGCTATTTGAAGTATATTGATATCAGTATTACTGTTAATCTCTACGACACGAAATCCTCCATCAGGAGCAATTGCTATATCCCAGCCTAAGTAAGGCAAGAAGGCGAGTTGCTCTGCCATGCGAGCTATACTTCTGCAGACCTGTGGCCAATTTGGAATAACGGCACCCTCTATCACTGCTCCTGTATCGGGATGAGTTTTGCAGCGCTTTAAGTCCCCGCTGGTAAACACTGGATTCATGGTTGCCTCACTTAGTATACCACTATCTAAATCGATTGGAGCTGCTAGGCCGCCCGAAGACCAATTGTCTACAGGCGCTGAATCCTTGTTTCCAAAGCGATGAACAGCTGCTACTATATACGGGCCGCTATCGTCTACTATGGATAGGATACGAATAGTGTTTAAAGAATGAGGAAAAATCTCGGAGGAGTACGGATGGGACTCAATCAGTTCGCATAGCATATATCCGTCGTTTCCGACAATCCACTTCCTCAATTCGTCAGCGGTACTTATCACCTTTGCATTTTTACCTTTAGAGCCTTCGATCGGCTTAGCAAATACTCTGTGTCCGCTTTGGAGGTATTCACAAGTCCAAGTAAGGATATCTTTTTCTTGGATATCAATACCCACAAGTTTGCCTCTGCTTACTGCGGCTATCACTACGGGTACTACATCCTTGAAGAGACTCTGCAACATGAAATGGCATGATAGTTTATTCCACAACATATCACTGTATTGGTTAATCTGCGAAGTCCTGAAAATCCTTGAAAAATTGGAAAGATACAGGTTCACATCATTTTCGTCAAAGTTATGTAACACCGCTGTT
>DGFF01000018.1:0-5931 GCA_002391545.1 Candidatus Fermentithermobacillaceae bacterium UBA3907
AGATGTGTATAAGAGACAGAAAACACTTAATAAGCCCGCAACATGCTGAAAATGGTCGCGGTAAGGGATTGATTCTGAGGCACGATGAACTTGTATCTATCATGATTAACGAAGAGGACCATCTGCGCTTGCAGTGCCTCCGATCTGGATTGGAACTAGAAGAGGCGTGGATATTGGCCAATGGAATTGACGATCAGTTTAGCGAATTTTTGGAGTTTGCATACGACCAAAGGTTAGGCTATCTTACAGCCTGCCCTACAAACGCAGGCACGGGGCTCAGGGCATCGGTAATGGTTCATCTTAGGGCCCTTTCGCTTACAAACGAAGTGTCAAGGGTGTTGAACGCGGTTAACAGGGTAGGGCTTGTTGTAAGAGGGTTGTATGGAGAAGGAACCGAAGGGCAAGGCGACGTTTTCCAAATATCAAATCAGATAACTTTGGGACAGAACGAAGGAGAGATTATTGAGAATCTCACTCTAGTGGCAAACCAGGTTGTATCTGAAGAGAAAAGGGTGCAGGATTTCCTTATCAAAAACCACAGACTTGAGGTAGAGGATAGGGTTTTTCGCGCGTTAGGAGTGCTTTCGAATGCAAGATCAATTAGCTCAGCAGAAGCTATAAAGTATTGGTCTGATCTGAGGCTAGGCGTTGAGTTTGGCATGGTTCCCGGTTTGACGCTTCAGGATGTGAATGAAATATTGGTATTGTCGCGACCCAATTTCGTTCAAAAAGTGTTCAACGGAGAGTTTTCGCCAGCAGAAAGAGATGTAAGAAGGGCATACTTAATACGAGAGCACCTTTCAAAGAAGTTACCAGGACGTGATTAAGTAAAGGAGGAATGTGTAATGAACGGGAAGCAAAGATACACAGAACGTGCTATGAGAGTTCTTAATTGGGCCCAGGAAGAGGCTAGAAGCCGTGGCGCTCAAGCCATGGATACCGAACATATATTGCTTGGATTGCTAAGAGAACGGGGGAGCATTGCGCTAGCGGTATTGGAGGCAATAGGGATTTCGCCTGATGAAATCGAGCAACAAATAGATATGTTGTCTGAAAAGAAACCTGCAGTACCCTCCATTGAAGCTATAACTGAGACTGCAAAGAATGTATTGACGCTTTTGGGTCAAGAAGCAGCCGCTCTTGGCCATTCTTATATAGGTACAGAACATATTCTACTCGCTCTTTTGCGTGTAGAAGAGGGAATAGCGTACGAGGTGCTGACAGGGCTGGGTGCTGACTATGAGACTGTAAGAGAAGAGATCGTAAAACGCGTAGGTGGGCGCATTTCAGAGCCAGGCGCGCCTAGAAGAAGACAGGTTCCGCGTAGTAAGACGCCTACCCTCGATACGTATGGGAGAGATCTTACCCAGTTGGCTGCTGAGGGCAAGTTAGATCCAGTCATCGGAAGGGAAAAAGAAATTCAACGTGTGATTCAGATACTTTCGAGAAGGACCAAGAACAACCCGGTGCTCATTGGAGAGCCGGGTGTAGGTAAAACAGCTATAGTTGAAGGCTTAGCCCAGGCAATTGTAGATGGGAACGTACCTGAAATGCTTAAAGGCAAACGGGTCGTATCTTTGGATCTAGCGGCTATGGTTGCCGGAACCAAATATAGAGGCGAATTTGAGGAAAGACTTAAAAAGGTGCTAGAAGAGATAAGAAGTTCAGGGGACGTCATCCTTTTCATAGACGAGATGCACACCATAATTGGAGCCGGCGCTGCAGAAGGTGCCATAGATGCATCTAGCATCTTAAAGCCTATGCTGGCCAGAGGCGAACTTCAGTGCATTGGGGCTACTACATTAGATGAGTACAGAAAATATGTTGAAAAAGACGCGGCCCTAGAGCGTAGGTTCCAACCTGTGCTGGTTTCCGAACCTACAGTAGAAGAAACTATAGAAATTCTGAAAGGGCTCAAGCACAGGTATGAAGAGCACCACGGTGTAACGTATACTGATGAAGCCCTTGTAGCGGCGGCTGAACTTTCGTCAAGATATGTATCTGATAGGTTTCTCCCTGATAAAGCCATTGACCTCATAGATGAAGCTGGTGCAATGGTTAAGATGAGGGCTTTTGAAGCGCCATCTGAGCTAAGGGAGCTGGAAGCGAAGCTGGAGAAAATCATACAGGAAAAAGAAGACGCAGTGGCTGCTCAAGAATTTGAGAAAGCCGCTCAGCTAAGAGATGAGGAGCAACAGTTGCGGGCTCTTATCGAGGAGAAGAGAAAAGAGTGGCAGATACGAGAGGTACCTGAGAAAATGACAGTTACTGAAGATGATATTGCAGCTATCGTTGCAGATTGGACAGGTATACCGGTGCAGAAACTTGCTGCCGCCGAATCGGAAAAGCTGCTCAATTTGGAAGAAGAGCTGCATAAGCGGGTTATCAACCAGAATGAAGCTGTTGAGGCTGTAGCCAGAGCCATAAGGCGGTCAAGGGCAGGGCTGAAAGATCCTAAGAGACCCATAGGCTCTTTCATCTTCCTCGGTCCGACAGGCGTAGGAAAGACAGAACTAGCAAAGGCGCTAGCTGAGGTTCTTTTCGGCGACGAAGACGCTATGATAAGGCTAGATATGTCAGAATATCAGGAGCGTCATACTGTCTCTAGGCTTGTAGGAGCGCCTCCAGGATATGTTGGCTATGAAGAAGGTGGACAGCTTACGGAAGCGGTGCGTAGGAAGCCGTATTCGGTGATCCTGCTTGACGAAATTGAAAAGGCGCACCCAGATGTGTTCAACATCCTTCTTCAGGTGTTAGAGGACGGAAGGTTGACTGAAGCCCAGGGACGTACTGTAGACTTTAGAAACACTGTCATAATCATGACGTCCAACGTAGGCGCAGAAGCTATTCATGGCAGGGCAGGTTTGGGCTTCACTGCAGATCGGGGCACAACTACATTGTCCCATGAGGAGATGACCGAACGGGTCACAGACGCGTTGAAGAGGGTTTTCCGGCCAGAGTTTCTCAATAGGGTAGACGAGATTATAGTGTTCCAGTCCTTGACAGAGGAGCACTTAAGAGAAATTGTGAACCTACAGCTCAAAGATGTTCACAAAAGGCTGGAAGATTCGGCAGGGCTCAAGCTGGAAGTCACAGATAAAGCCAAAGAAAAGATCATGGAAGAGGGTTATGATCCCCAGTACGGTGCAAGGCCTTTGCGCAGGGCCATACAGCGTCTAATCGAAGATCCCTTATCTGAGCTGATCTTAAGTGGCCAGTTTAGAGATGCGGAAACAGTGATCGTAGACCTTGATGAAGACGGTAACATTGTGTTTACGGCTGGGCATTCAGGCGAAGCCGCCGACGGGGCTGACGGGGAAGAGCAATAGACGCATAAAGTAGGATAACTGGAACACCTATAGAGGAAAATAGGAACGCGGCATAGAAAATCTCCAATCAAAAGGAGAGGGTTCTATGCCGCGTGTTAGCATTAATTATGTTTGTTCTTCCTGTGGATTTCAGTCGCCAAAATGGTATGGGCGGTGCCCTGAATGTGGTGAGTGGAACACTCTTTCTGAACAGATAGATGAAACGAATAGCCGAAAATCTCGGGGGGCGTTAATAGAGCCTGTTTCAGCCGTTCGCCTGTCAGAGGTAGAGCCTGAAAAGGTTGGGAGGTTTTCCAGTGGGCTCACCGAACTGGACAGAACTTTAGGTGGCGGATTTGTTCCCGGTTCTTTGCTCCTCATGGCAGGAGAGCCAGGGATAGGCAAATCTACGTTACTTTTGTCTGTAGCAGATAACGTGGCAGGATCCTTCGGACGGGTCTTGTATGTATCTGGGGAAGAATCTGTAGGTCAAGTTAAAATCAGGGCTGATAGATTAGGGGTACGTTCTCCAGATCTTTATTTCGCATGTGAAAGGGACATAGATAGGATTTTAGAGTTGTGTAACCAGTTAAACCCCAGTTTTTTAGTGATTGACTCCATTCAGACTTGCGAAGATGCTTCGGTACAATCGCTTCCAGGTAGTTCTGCCCAAATCCGTGCATGTGCAGCAGGATTCCACGAATATGCTAAAACTAAGAACGTTACATGTGTACTTGTAGGACACACGGTCAAGACAGGGGACATTGCAGGTCCCAGGCTGTTAGAGCATCTGGTCGATACAGTCCTTTATTTCGAAGGAGACCTGGGCCAGTTTTACAGAATCGTAAGAGCCAAGAAGAATCGATTTGGCGCTACTGATGAAGTAGCTGTTTTCAGAATGGGCGAAAGCGGGCTTCTAGAGATCAAAAACCCATCTGAGTTTTTCTTGTCAGAGCGGGTCGAGGACCGGTCAGGATGTTGTGTCTGGGCTGGCTTGCAAGGAATTAAACCTGTGCTTATGGAGGTTGAAGCCCTGGTGACTCCTTGCACGTACGGTGGCGCAAGTAGGATTACAGGAGAAATAGACTACCAAAAACTGTTACTCATTGCGGCTGTGTTAGAAAAGAAAATGTGTCTGGGTTTGGATAAGATGGACATTTTTCTTAAGATTGCAGGTGGCGCCAAGGTAAACGAGCCAGGGATAGACTTGCCTTGTGCTTTGGCAATCGTTTCCAGTCATTATGACATTCCTGTAAAGCGGGAAGTTGCCTGCTGCGGTGAAATTGGGCTTACAGGCGAAGTGAGAATGGTGCCTAGAATGGAAGAAAGGGTAAAAGAGGCTTTGCGTCTGGGGTTTACACAGGTGATCGTGCCCCGAGGATTTTCAGAGGTAGACCAATCGCCAAATATAATAGGCGTTTCAACTATTGAAGAAGCAGTTAGAAACGCCCTTATCGTGAAAACTTCCTAGAGTGTTGAAAGTCGCAATTTCTTTTACATCACATTGAAAATCCCCAAGCAGGTAATGCGGTCCTGTTCTTTCTTGAGGATCTCGTCGAAATCTAGGCCGAGGGTATTACATAAAGCCGCTAAATAAAACAAGGTCCTGCCTATTTCATCTTCTAGAATCTCAGTGCATTGGTCACACAACTTTCCTTCAACATGGGTTTTCATGACGTCTCGAATCGAGGCAAGAGAACCGATTTCAACTGGGATTTCTTGTTTCGTAGCGTTGATTCGTATGCAACCGCACGAAGTAACCGCTTTTGCCACTGCTCTATTAACGCGCCCGCTAGACTCACTGATTTTGCTAAGCACATCTACGATACTTTTGTGTCTGATGAGATACTCATCTACAGTTTCCTGAAATTTCTGCACTTGAGGATCTTCCACAGTCTTCACCTCTTATCTAGAAACCTAGACGAAGATAACCTGGTGGACGTGGCGGGATTCGAACCCGCGACCTTTCGGATGCGAACCGAACGCTCTCCCACTGAGCCACACGCCCACAACGCATAAAGAGTACGCAAAGCAATTCTACTTTAGCCAGAGTAAACAGTCAAGAAAAGCAGTTTCTAAGCAAGAATCTCATCGATGATCTGAATAGCTTGTTCCCTATCCCAATCTGTTGCAAGAATTAGTTCGGACAAGAGGATTTCCCGGGCGCTATCTAGCATTTTTCGTTCGCCACTGGACAAGGGCTTTTCTTTATCTCTAGCTGTGAGGTTTCTTACAACCTCAGCCACTTCAAATATATCCCCTGTCTTTATTTTCTCGAGGTTATTGCGATATCGTCTGTTCCAGTTTGTCGACATTGGAGTACATTCCTGTCTAAGTACATCCAAAACTTGTTCAACTTCTTCAGGATCTATCACATCTCGTAGCCCGATCTCTTCGCTGTTGTCTACAGGGATCATGACTTTCATGTCGCTTATGGGAAGGTTAAGCACGTAATATCTGTGAGTCTTTCCTAGAACCTCTTTTTGCTCTATACCTTCAATGGTTCCGGCGCCGTGCATAGGATATACCACCCGGTCACCAACTCTAAACATATCTATACCTCCCAGTTACCTCCACATACTAAATTGTACTATTAACTGGGGTTTAGGTCAATTGAATTGGG
>DGFF01000018.1:6160-12874 GCA_002391545.1 Candidatus Fermentithermobacillaceae bacterium UBA3907
CTAGCCGCAGCGTAAGATTGCAAACTTAGAGCACCAGGCGGCATAGTATTTATCACTATACTTTGTTTCTATCTGCTACCTAGCATATAATAGTTGCATAAAGAAATAAGGTGAAAGGGGGTGCTTGTGAAATGGATAAGACTGGGCGGTATTTTGCAGTTGCTGGAGCGGTGATCGGTGGAGTTTCTGGTTTTTACTTGTTAGAACCAGTCAGTGAGTTTCTCGCGAGAGAGTTTAGCATTTACCAGTCAGTAGGAGTGATAGCTCTTTTCGTAGGCGTGTTTGCTGGGCTTTTTTATCTTATAGGACCACCAATCTTTCGCCTGATTAAAAAGGGAGTGAAGTCCCTCGAAACCCAAATGGTAAGAATGGCCTTTCAGGATATTTTGGTAGGGGTTGCCGGCCTTATAATTGGACTTATAATTGCTAATTTAATTGCCCCTTCCTTGGGTAGAATACCTGTTGTAGGCAGTTTTCTTCCAGTTATCGCCCTTGTAATACTAGGGTATATTGGAATATCGGTGGCTTTGAGCAAAAAAGAGGATATTTTATCAGTGAGTTCTCGTTTTCGGAATCCAGGTAAAGCTTCTACACAATCTGAGGCGGCTTCGGAAAAGAATCATTCCTCGGCAGTGCCTAAGATTTTGGACACAAGCAGCATAATAGATGGGAGAATAGCGGATATATGCAAGACAGGGTTCGTAGAAGGTCCTATTGTAATTCCCGATTTTATTCTAGATGAGCTTAGACATATAGCTGATTCTTCAGACAACATGAAGAGAAACAAAGGAAGGCGGGGTTTGGACATTCTAAATGTCATGCAGAAAGAACTCCCTATAGAAGTGTCTGTAGTAGAATGGCCTGAAGATACTGACCAAGACGTGGACGTACGGCTGCTCAAAATGGCAATGGCTATGGACGGAGTTATTGTGACCACTGATTTCAATCTTGCAAAAATCGCAGAGCTCCAGGAAGTAGGCGTTCTTAATATTAACCTACTAGCAAATGCGCTTAAACCTATTGTGGCTACAGGAGAAGAAATGGTCATAAGATTGATAAAAGAGGGTAAAGAACCTGGGCAAGGTGTAGGTTATTTAGAAGACGGTACTATGGTTGTCGTTGAGGATGCAAAGAAATTGGTTGGTGAGGAAGTGCAAATAGTAGTAACCAATTGTCACACCACGCCAGCTGGGCGCATGATATTTGCTAAGCTAAAGTCTTCTGAAGTGGTTGAACGCTATGAAGGATGACCTTTGGGCATTAATTCCAGCGGCTGGTGAGGGTGAGAGAACTGGGTTTTCAGAACCAAAACAGTTCGTGGTTGTAGCAGGTAAAACCATGTTGGAATGGACGGCAGAGAAGGTTCTAGCCTTGCCTGAAGTAAGCGGGATAGTTATAGCTTTGCCTCCAGGATTTGAGAAGGATGAGAAGGCAGGACACATTTTAGCATCCCTAAGGCAAAAAGGATCGAAGCCTGTGTTAGCAGTTCCAGGTGGGGTAAACCGCCAAGCCTCTGTGTTTACCGCTCTCCAAGAAGTTCCAAAGGGTGTCAAATGGGTTACAGTCCACGATGCATCGAGGCCGCTTTTCACTGCAGATTTATTCAGACGAGTTTTGAAAGCAGCCAAGAAGGTATCGGCAGCCATATGTGGGATATCACCAGTTGATACTGTGAAGATCGTCCATACTTCAAAGCTTCATATTGAAAGCACATTTCCTAGAGAGAACATGATTTTGGTGCAGACTCCCCAGATATTTGAGCACAGTCTTTTGCATGTGGCTCATGAACAAGCGGCAAAAGATGGGTTTATTGGAACAGACGACAGCCAGCTAGTTGAGCGATTGGGGCACCAGGTAGCGGTAGTTCCCGGCGAAAGAACTAATATAAAGATTACTTTTCCAGAAGATTTTATCCTTATGGAGAACCTTTTAGAGTCAGATGCCCAGGTTGATTTGGATGAGGTAGACGGGTTTTGTGCAGTAGGTTGTGGGTTTGATGTCCACCCTTTGGTCACAGGGCGCAAATGCGTAATAGGCGGCGTAGAGATCCCTTTTGAAAGGGGACTTTCAGGGCATTCTGATGCAGATGTACTATGCCACGCTATCTGTGACGCTATCTTAGGGGCTTTTTCCATGGGGGATATAGGTAAATGGTATCCTCCTGGAGATTTGAGATTTAAGGATGGGAAAAGTCTCGATTTTTTGACAGACATTGGGGCAAAAGTAAGTGGATCAGGCCGTATCGTTCATGTTGATTGCACTATCGTGGCTCAGTCTCCCAAGATGCAGCCACACATTGAAGAAATGAGGGAGAATATATCGAGGGCGTTGGATATCGAAAAAGACAGAGTGTCTGTAAAGGCTACCTCGCCTGAACATATCGGCAGCCTAGGCAGGGGCGAGGGAATAGCAGCTTTTTGTACAGCGACCGTTTTTAAGAAAGGAAGGGGCTAGAGGTGGGCATCGTTGTTTATAACACGCTATCAAGACAATACGAAGAGTTTGAACCCATTGAAGAAGGACACGTGAAGATATACGTATGTGGGATCACACCTTATGACAGTAGTCATATAGGCCATGCTCGCCCCGGGGTGTTCTGGGATGTTGTCAGGCGCTACCTTCTTTACAAAGGCTACAAAGTTACTTTTGTAACCAATTTTACAGATATTGAGGACAAGATCATAAAGAGGAGTCAAGAAACTGGGATCCCATTTATGGAGATAGCCGAAAAATATTCTAGAGAATATATAGACGCCATGGACAAACTAGGTGTGAAAAGAGCCGATGCCTATCCTAGGGCTAGTGAAGTGATCCCCGAGATCATAGAAATGGTAGAGGGGCTCATAGAGAAAGGTTACGCGTATGAGTCTTCAGGAGACGTGTATTTCAGGACAGAGAGATTTCAAGATTATGGCGCGCTTTCAGGGAAAAACCTTGACGAGTTGATGCCAGGAGCTAGAGTTCAAGTTTCAGGGCTGAAAGAATCTAGTCTAGACTTTGCGCTCTGGAAAGCAGCTGATAAAGATGAACCTGGGTGGGAAAGTCCGTGGGGATGGGGTCGGCCCGGGTGGCATATAGAATGCTCTGTTATGGTCTTAAAATTCTTGGGACCCAGTATAGATATGCACGGTGGCGGAACGGAACTTATATTCCCCCACCACGAAAATGAAATAGCTCAATCTGAGGCTTTTACAGGTGTTAAGCCTTACGTTAAGTATTGGATCCACCACGAGATGCTGAACCTTTCAGGCGAAAAAATGTCCAAATCTATAGGTAATGTGCTCAGCTTAACGCATATTTTGGAAACCCACGATCCTATGGCAGTTAGGTTGTATCTCCTTTCGGCTCACAGGCGAAAAATACTCGAGTATTCAGAGGAACTTCTTCAGTCAGCAGAAAAAGGATGGAACAGGATCGAGACTTGCGTTGAGAACGCTACCAAGTTTTTGCTGGATCCTGATGCTCAGGGGTTAAGCGATCCAACTATGCTTATAGAAGGTATTGGGAAATGTGAGAAAGAGTTTTTCCAAGCGATGGATTACGATTTTAATACGCCAGGAGCCATAGCCGCAGTTTTTGATCTAGTTACTGCCATCAATTCTCACATAGTAACTACGGGCGCTACTACGTCTGATGAATTTGGCAGGCAAAAGGTTGGAGAGGCGTATGCCCTTCTCATTCAATGTCTAGGTATTTTAGGACTCACACCTAGGATTTTAAGTACGCTACCAGGTACAAGAGAAGCTCAAGGGGATGATGTAAGTCAGGATCTTCTTAAGATACTAGTTGATATGAGAGATGCGGCCAGAAAAGCGAAGGATTTTGAAACTGCGGATTATATAAGAGAAAGATTGTCACATCTGGGGTTTGTGTTGGAAGACACATCTTCGGGTACCAAGGTTCGAATTGGGAAGTAGGAGGGGAGATGGAAGGGCATGAGTGAGACAGTCCGAGGGAAACCTGAGAAGGCTGAGATGAGCGTAAGAATACTATATTATCCGTTTATGGGAACGGATATTGACACAGAGCGGTTAATCCTTTTAGCCCGTCTTTGTTATGCTCCAATGGGAATAGATGAATTGGAGGACCTTTTGACTGGAGACAAGCCATCCAAGGAGGATACAGGCAAATTTATTCGGAATCTGATCAGATCTGGGCACTTGGGAGCTCTTGAACACTGGCACACGACTTTTGCTGTAGAAGGTTATTCAAGGATATCCAGCCAGCAAAACGATAGGCACAGACTGATGAAAGTGTTCAAAGATTCAGGCGTTTTCTATTACAACGAACCTGTACAAGCTAGTGCAGACGTATCCCAGCTGCAACAGTCCCAGCGGTACGTAAAAGAAGATAATTTTAGATACATAACTCCTCCCAGTTTTTATGAGCACCCTGAGTTTTTAAAAAGATTTGAAACCCTGCAAGACGAAGTGTTAGATATGCAGAGACAGGGACTATCATTAGGTATCCCTGCTGAAGATGTGAGGTTTGCACTTACTAACGCTACGGAAACTAGGTTTGTAGTGACCACAAACGCCAGGCAGCTAAGGCACATGTTTAACTTGAGATGTTGTCAAAGAGCCCAGTGGGAAATTAGGGAAATGTTTACCCGTTTGTTGGAGCAGTACAAGGAGATCGCTCCAAATATCTTTTACAAAGCAGGAGCGTCATGCGATGAGTTTGGTTATTGCCCTGAAGGCAAGATGTCATGCGGCAGAGCTCCTACATTAGATGAGTTAAAGAAAGCGTATAAGACTTCAAAGAAGGAAAAGAAGGAAGGTTGAAGGGGTATACCAGCGGTCAAAAGGAGCAGGTTTGAGTTACATGGCTTGGGTTGTTGTAAAGAGTCTTGAGGAATGGTGAAAAGTACGGTGGGGAAGAAGCGTTCGAGAGAGGGACATAGGAAGATTACAATTTACGGGAAACAGCCTGTAAATGAAGCTTTAGAAAGCGAATGGCCTGTTTATGAGATCATAGTGCGCAAGGGGCAAGATGGATCTCAGTTGGAATCAATCCTAGCTAAGGCCCGTTCTTCAGGCATTTCTATCACCTACATGGATGATCGCGATTTTGATGCTGTTTATGGCAAGTCTGCCCAAGGTGTAGCGGCGGTTATAGGTGAAGTAGTTTTCAAAGACCTAGATGAAGTGTTGGGTCAAGTGCCGTCCGGTGAAGATCCTTTGTTTGTCGCGTTAGATGGCATAGAAGATCCTCAGAATTTGGGGTCAATTTGTAGAACTTCCCATGCCATGGGAGTCCATGCTGTGGTTATACCTAGAAGGAGGACGGCGCCTATTGCAGAGGGAGCGTTTAAGGCTTCAGCAGGAGCCGTTTTTTATCAACCCGTTTGCGAAGTGCCCAATATCCATCATTTCATTCAATGGTGCAAAAAGAATGGGGTTTGGGTTTACGGACTTGATGCTGATGGGCCAGTCTCTTTATGGGACATGGATCTCAAAGGACCTATTGGGTTAATTATCGGTTCTGAAGGGAAAGGCCTGTCCCGCCTGGCACGTGAAAGATGTGATGGGCTTATTAAGATCCCAATGTTTGGGAAAATAAATAGCCTCAATGCAAGCGTTGCCTGCGGCATGTCATTGTACGAAGTTCAGCGACAAAGAAATGTTAGATGTTGATTTTCACATGGTAAGGAACATATAATGTATATACATCCAAGCACCATAAATCCAATCGGGAAACTTACAGAGTGTAGGCCAAAAACAACCGGGGAGGGGTGCTGTTTGGTTACTAACCCCCAAAGTAGGTTAGATTCAGTTTTTGATGAAATGCAGGACGAGGAAATAGTAGAGGTGGCCAGAGCAGGTTCGGTTGAGGCCCAGGAGTATCTTATCAACAAGTACAAAGGTTTTGTAAAGGCAAAAGCAAGGTCATATTTTCTGATTGGTGCAGATCGTGAGGATATTATACAGGAAGGAATGATAGGGCTTTATAAGGCTATAAGAGATTATCGGAGCGATAAGCAAACGTCATTTAAATCTTTTGCAGAACTGTGTGTAACCAGACAAATAATTACTGCCATAAAGACGGCGACTAGACAAAAGCACATCCCGCTCAACTCGTACGTCTCACTCAATAGGCCCATATATGATGAGGATTCGGATAGGACTCTGTTGGATGTTATGCCCAGCGAACAGGTTTTAGACCCTGAGGAGGTAGTCATCAGCGCCGAGGAGCTCACGAGGATGGAGGAGCAAGTAGCAGAAATTTTGAGCGATTTGGAATGGCAAGTTCTCAATTGTTACTTAGATGGAAAATCTTACGTTGAAATTGCAAACGAATTACAAAGACATGTGAAATCTGTGGACAACGCTTTACAGCGAGTGAAAAGAAAACTTGAGCGATTTGCAGATCAAAAAAGCATCACAATCGTATCTGAAAATGGACACGTTTCCTTGCGTGAGAACTGATGAGAAACCGCTGGAGTAACATGTTTGCAGGTTCCAGAGTAAAAAGGTTTAGAGTAAGAGGTTCCTGTGTAAAAGGTTCCAAAGCAAGAAGAGGGCAAGGAGCCTCAGATTGATTGTATTGACAGAGTAAGCACATCATTGTACTATTTGATTTGTGTTAATTCTTAACAGCCAGCGTAGCTCAATTGGCAGAGCAACTGATTTGTAATCAGTAGGTCGTCGGTTCGAGTCCGACCGCTGGCTCCATTTTTTGAAGCATGGGTTTTGAAGCATGGGGACGGTTCTC
>DGFF01000018.1:13022-22333 GCA_002391545.1 Candidatus Fermentithermobacillaceae bacterium UBA3907
GAGAACCGTCCCCATGCTTCACCCACAAACCTTGAACCGCTATGATCAGGACAAGGATTCTTTCGACAGGGAACTGGGTGATGCTGTGGGCGCCCAACTTCTGTCTACATGACAAAATGAAAATCCGTTGTTTTGTTTGACTCCAAACGGGACAAGAGTATGGGAGAACCTTGAAGACGGTGTGACGGGGTTGAAAAAATGTTTGGCGATACGGTTGGCGGTTGGGTAATTATGTGCGTTTGAAACACCCAGGCAAAGGAACCGAAGGATACGTCACGCTATGTGAGGCAATACTCCATGTGTTATGTACGCTCACAGGAGAGCTGCCTGAGAAATACAACGCTTTTGAATTGTTAGTAACCCTTCATATGTAAATATAAGAGGCGACGCGCAGAATCATCGTACCTGCAGACTTAGAGTTTGCTCAGTTACACAAAATCCTGCAGGCGGTCTCGGGCTGGAGAAACTACCGCCTACATGATTTTATCTTCTTTGCCGAAGAGAAATGTGTGCCAGTTGCCAGGCTCGTTCCTGTTGAAGAAGGCCTTTATTACGACGAACAGGTCATTTTTGAAAGGAATATACTTTATCTGAGTTTTTTCCGCAGTACAAACGTATGATCTATACCTAATAGATGATGACACGATAGTTGTGATAAACGGAGATAGGGTGTTTTGGATAAGGGGAGGGGTAGAGTATTTTCCCAAGGCAATGTACCAAGCAGACAGATTTCATGTGAAGGGGGATTTGAAGCAGTTTTTGAGTGGCACGGAGGGATTAAAAGAGTGCCTAAATGCATTTGACGGTAGCGATTCAAAAGTGCTTATGGAATCGTTGTTTACTGCTATACCTGAGGTTAAGGGTAAAAGAAGGCAGGATCCCGATAAAGGGATCTGGGACAACACGTTCCGGAGGGTTATCCAGCCTATTTAATCGGTTAGATCTGCGCCATATCGAACTTGAGGAACAGAGGAGGAAGTTCAAGATTGCATCTAGGGATATTTTAGATGTGGCTTTGAATGTGGAGGAAGGAAGAATACTCAGAAGGTAACAGGATATCGTTATTTGATCGGCCATCCACTTTTAATTGAGCAAGTTAAGGTAACTCATTGATTACTTAAATTTCCAAGAACTCGGGAGATTAAGGTTCTTACCTACAACTGCTTGACAGGCACGCTTACGAACGGCGTGTTGTGTAGGCATTTCTTTTGTGACTATAATTGAAGAGGAAGTGCCAACCGGAAAAGGAGCTCTGTCGATCGAAATTTGTTCGGAAGATCCAGGAGGTATCGCAGAAATGGCTTCGCGCCCCGAGATAATTCGAATAGGCATATGCGAAGATTCTGAACCTGACATGCGGATATTGAGGAAGTATCTTAGCGAGTGGCAAGCAGAGGTGAACCAGGGCAAGCGTTTGACGGAAGAGGTGCCTATCACCTTGGATCTCAAGGTTTCAGAGTTTTCTGACGCCGAGGGATTCTATTTTTCCTATCCTGACGATCCCCGGTTCGACGTCCTTTTATTGGACATTCACATGAGCTCTCTTGACGGCTTCCAGTTAGCAAGAAGCATCCGGGATAAGGACCCACGGGTAGCCATTGTATTTGTAACTGGAGATCCAGATTATGCAACCAGAGGGTATGACGTGGATGCTTCAGGCTATATCGTAAAACCCATAGACCGTCAAGAATTCTACGCGATCATGGACAAGTGTTTCCTATCTCTTAGACACTACAAGACCGAACTTATTTGGGAGACCGATGGCGACCTCCATAAAATATACCAAGAAGACATACTGTATTTTGAATCCGATGGGCACATGATAACTGCAGTTACTCTTTATGGGCGATTTACCAGGAGGCTTACTTGGGCAGAACTAGAAACCATGATCTCGCCGAACATGTTTGCGCGGATTCATAGATCCTACATTGTAGGGCTGCACCATATAGATGTAATTTCAAAGGACGAGGTCATTTTGGATGACGGGTCAGTGTTGCCCATAAGCCGTAGGCTTGGAAAAGATTTGAGAGAGAAATTCGTCAAGTTCCACACGGAAAAAGATAGGCGGTTTTTTTGATGATAACTCTGAAATATGCCCATGTGGTATTTGCCCTTGCGGTCCTAGCGGGATCTTTCTGGTTGCTCTACAAAGTAGTCCTTCCAAGGATGGTTGACCGCCGCATCCACAACTATCAGAAAGACCTTCTAGAAAGGCATTTTGAGGAAATAAACGAAGTATATATGAAAATGCGGGGGTTCAAGCATGATTTTCACAACCACCTGCAGGCAATGAAGGCCCTCATTGAACTAGGAGAGTACGACCAACTGGCTGTCTACCTGTCCCAGATTTCAGAGGAATTGGAGAAGATAGACTGGACCGTAAAGACAGGCAACCTTATGCTCGACTCTATATTAAACGTGAAACTCACTCTGGCAGAGGAAAAGGGTATAAAAATTAGCGCTGCAGCTTCTGTACCAGAAACTCTGATGCAGAAAGACCGATATTCTGTGACCGATGTGGAGCTCTGCACCATAATAGGCAACCTTATGGATAACGCTATAGAAGGGTGCCTTACGTTAGATAATGAAGAGGACCGTTTTATCAGACTCCTCATACGCCCCATGAAAGGTAATCTCTACATATACGTGGCAAACTCATACGGCGGAGAGCTGCGTCGCCTTGGAGACGCATACGCGACCACAAAGGAAGGCCATGAGCATGGATTTGGTCTAAGGAGCATAGATGGGACCGTGGATAAATACGGCGGCTCGGTTAACCGTAAGAGCGAGCCCGGAGTGTTTGTCACTGAAATACTCTTGCCCATAAACCATATAGATCAAGAGGGAGTCCCATCGCACTAAAGTGCTGTCGGCCCACCCTACAATTGACCTATCCCATGCGCTAGCCACCACATACGACAAAAAACATACCGCTTATGCCAAAGACAGCTCCATATGCAAAACCTGTGGTAATCTGCTCTTGAAAGAGGGATCGACGGCTTTCCATATAAGCGGCGGAATTGAGTGAATTAGGGGGTACCTTCTTTGGAAGATGTGACAGAAGAAAGCAGGAGACCTGAAAGTGGTTTTGGTGAAAAAAAGCCTGAGAATTCATTATGGCAGAATATGTTTTATCTCCTAAAGAATATATACCGTACCGACAAATTGTACTTAGCATTCATTGTGCTGATAGTACCTGTACAGATAGGCATAATAGCGCTGGAGGCCTATGTGCCTAAGGCCGTGATAGGAGGGATAGATGTAGCCGAATCACTAAGAGTTTACCTCCTGAGCATAGTATATCCGGTCCTTTTGTATCTTGCAGCAAAATGTCTATACGTCATTCTGGACTACAAGCTTGTAAAAGGCGGGGCAAACCAGCGAGCTCTGTACATGACTTACGGCTTCAATAAGGCCATAGACATGGATTATCAAGATTTCTCTTCTGAAAAAGGTCAGACTCTGGTTAGTAGGGGGCTTGCTCTTGCAGACGAAGGGGATAGCACCCTTCTTGTAACGTTTGGTCAGCGATGTTCGGCTTTTTTGGCTGGGATCGTTGGGATAGTCTTTTTCGCAGGATTGGTTGCTCAAATACACCCTTCTCTTCTCGTGTGCATATGTGTTTCTGGTGTCATCCAGTACTATTACGGAGAACGCTTGGCCGAATTTAAGGAAAAGACCGTTAAAGAAACGAGAGGGCTAAGGACAAAGATGCGATATGTTCGCAGAACCAAAGGCGACTATGAGTACGCCAAGGACATACGCCTCTACAGGATGGCAGACTTATTTCGCGATACAGAAAGAAAACTAGAGGGTGAATGGGAGTATTACAGGAGAAAAGAGAGGATCAGAGACTACGGCGGATTTGCTCTCACTGCCTTGTTGATCTTTTTCCGAGATGGCCTCACCTATTTCTACCTTACGTCCATGTTCCTTTCTGGCAGCATCCAAACAGCTGACTTCGTGTTCCTTTTGGGCATAACTCGTGGAATTTCAGGGTGGCTAATGGATCTTATCTCTCAAATAACGGCTATACATGGAGATATGGCGCCTCTCAACGACATGCGCGAATATCTAGAATACCAAGATTCTCTTAAGCGTGGTGAAGGTCTACCGGTTCCAACACGATACGATATTGAGTTCAAAGACGTATGGTTCAAGTATCCTGGTTCTGACAACTGGGTCATAAAAGGCATGAGTTTTCACATAAAAGAAGGGGAAAAGGTAGCTATAGTTGGGGTAAACGGTGCCGGCAAAAGCACTATCGTTGGCCTTATAATAGGCCTTTTGCATCCTTGCAAGGGTGAGATCTTGATTGGCGGAGTAAATGCAGAGGAAATGAACATAAATGAAAGGTATGCTCTCTTTTCTGCAGTTTTTCAAGATGTGCACATTTTTCCTGATACGGTGGCGAACATGGTGATGGGCAGTGATTATACAGAACTAGACTTGATGGATATAGGAAGCTCTGGCTCTGATTCTGAAAAGGTTCAAACACCTGACGAGGCTTATCGTAGAAGAAAGGTTGAAGAAGCTTTGGAAAAAGCGGGACTTATAGAAACGATCCGGGCCCTTCCCTATGGTATGGATACGTATCTTGGCAAGATGTCCCGTGAGGGCGCTGTAGATCTTTCAGGAGGCCAAAATCAAAGGCTTGTACTGGCTAGGGCCATATATCGCGATGCTCCCATAGCTATACTTGACGAACCTACTGCCGCTTTGGACCCCATAGCCGAGAGTGAGATATATGAACGGTACAACCAACTGGTAAAAGGAAAGACAGCCATATTCATATCCCACAGGCTCGCGTCCACTAGGTTTTGCGATAGGATCTTTTTCATTGAAGATGGCCAAATAATAGAAGAAGGTAGTCATGAAGAGCTGATGAGATATGGCGGTAAGTACAAAGAAATGTTTGATATCCAGGCATATTACTACCAAGATCATCTAGAAGGCGACAAGTTATCTGTATTGTCCAAGGATGGAGGTGAGTCGCTGTGAAAACAGAGGCTACAGAAGGAACCAGAAGACAGGGCCGAATAAATAGCGGGCTACGCGAGGTTTGGGAGGGGTTCAAACTCCTTTCCAAGATAGATAGATCTCTGGGTAGAAATTCTATAATCTTGGGGTTCTTAGATGCAGTAGTTCCTCTTTTGGCAGTCTACATGGGCGCAAGGGTAATTCAGGTCCTCACATCAGGCGGAGATATTATGAAAACCGTGCTTCTGGCCATTACCGTTAACCTAGTGCTTACTCTTTTGGCGAAGTGGGTAAATGTGCAATTTGACTACGGCAGGATGGAGGTATGGCGCAAGAAAGATGCAGCAGTGAGCGATAAATTGATGGAGGTAGATTTCGAAGTTCTGGAAGACCCGAGAACTCATGAAAAGCTGAATTGGTTGCGGGAAACAGAGAAGTTTTTTGACTATGGGTTGGCAGCGGAGGCTTACTACGCGAAAAGCATAGTAAGGGGTGGGTTCACGCTTCTTATTGGCGCCATCATGTCCGCTAGAGTCTTCAAAGTGCCACTCCCTGGCGTAACAATACCTTTATTCTTGCAAAATACCGTCTTTATTGCTCTTATCGCGGGGATAAATGTCTGGTGTGTGAAACTGGCCCAGCGCGGTGTCTCTCAATTGGATGAGCTTAGCCAGTCGGAGGCCCGGTCTATAAACCTGCTGTTTTCAGCCTATTGGCCGTATTGGGGCGACTATTCGTATGGGAAAGATACTCGTCTCTATACCCAAAAGGCATTGAAAAGCGGAATTGCCCAGGTGCCGGAGCTGCTTGGAAACGTATATGCTAGGTTTTTGGGGTACAGCACTAGTATTGGGGTCAAAAACGCTGCAGCTCAGATAGCCACAATGGGTTTAGTCTACGGTTTCGTCGGGGTCAAAGCATATTACGGACTTGTTACAGCAGCGGATATCATCCTTTTCGCAGGCACGGTGACCTTGATGATGACAGGTCTCACAGACTCTATGCAGAACTACAGTAAAGCGTTACTCAACACATCCTATATCAAAGTGCTTGACGAATTCTTAAATCTCGAAAGCGAAAGGTACCAGGGAACCCTTCCCGTTGAAAAGCGAGACGATAACGAGTATGAGATAGAAGTTAAGAACGTAAGTTTCAGATATCCTGGTTCAGATAAATACGTTCTGAAAGATGTAAATCTGAAGCTGAGAGTAGGGGAAAAACTTGCAGTAGTCGGCATGAACGGCAGCGGCAAAACTACTCTCGTAAAGCTCATCACCAGATTTTACGATCCTACAGAAGGTGAGATTACCCTTAACGGGATAGATATCCGGAAGTTTGATTACCAAGAATACCTCGACCTTTTCTCGGTAGTGTTTCAGGATTTCAAACTGTTGTCGTTCACCATTGCGGAAAATGTTGCTGCAAACACGACTTACGATGATAAGAAGGTTGAAGAAGCGTTGAAGTTAGTAGGTTTCGAGGAGCGTCTAAGGAATATGCCAGATGGGATACGCACCTATATTTACAAAGATTTTGCCGAAACCGGCGTAGAGATATCTGGAGGCGAAGCCCAGAAAATAGCCATGGCCAGGGCCCTCTACAAAGGTGCTCCGTTTGTAATACTAGATGAACCTACTGCGGCCTTAGATCCCATATCCGAGTTTGATATATACACGAGATTTGACAGTATAGTCCAAGGTAGGACTGCAATCTACATATCTCATAGACTATCGTCGTGTAGGTTTTGTGATGACATCGTGGTATTTCACGAAGGACGCATTGTCCAAAGGGGTAATCACGATGAACTTATCAAAGACACAGAAGGCAAATACTACGAACTTTGGAGCGCCCAGGCTCAGTACTACAAAGAACAAGAGATAGACGTTTTGTTGTAGAAGCATAGGGACGGTTCTCCTGCTTCTCGAAAGAAGCAGGAGAACCGTCCCTATGCTTCCTTGGAACCTACGCGGAATAATTGAGTCAAACAATACGAAAAGAGGGATTGTTATGGGAAGGCGGTACCGTCTTGTTTCCTTGAATTTTAATAACGTGACTAGATTCTCGGCAGTCGGTCTCATAATACTCGCCATGTGTCTATCTGGATGCCGCGTCATCCCCGAGCCTGGACCATCTTCAAATGTCACATTTGCTGCTCCCATAGAAACGCCCCTTCTTCCTGTTCTCATTGGGAAAACTGATGGGTCGTGTGCTCAGGGGCAAAGGGTTTCTTATGTGTGGCCCAGACTCCCAGAGTCTTATGGGAAAGGGCAGGGTGAAGGCATAGGTGACCTAGGAGATCTGGTCCTTGAAGAACTTTGGCCCATTTCTGTTCCCAGGGACAACCTGGTAGCTTGTGCTGATGAGCAGGTACTTTTTAACTTATTTTTGCCCCAAGGTGGTGACCAAGACCCGGGGGCAAGCGGGACAGTGAATCTGGAGCGATGTACGGCGCGCCTCGATCTTTGGGCCCATTTTGAAGCCCGCGATGCCTATGGAGAACCAATTCCTCTCCACACGGAATACCTAAAACCCATCTTGCGCAAAGGGGCGTCTATTGAGTCAGCTGATGAGGCAGGGGATATGAGTCTTTCTTGGTCCATTCCGCCTAGCATCCTAAAGGAGCCCGACAACAGTTTTGTATTGAGACTTACTTTAGAATTTGGCGAGGCAGAGGATATGCCTACAGTCAGTTTCGCCTTTGTCCTTATGGTTGCCCAAGAGGGGTCAACGGACGAGATTTTGAATCTTTCGAGCCAGGTGTCTGATGCGGCATGGAGCGGTGATGAAGAGGTTCTCTCTGAGATATTCCCTGAGTGGGACATAGGCCTTTCGGACAAGGTTATGCCATACAACGTGCACGCTCCAGGGACTGGAAAGACGCTTTTGTGGAAAACTCCGGGCAAGACTTTTACTTTGAAAGAAGAGCCGGAACCTAAGCTTTGGGTTACTTCTTTTGGCCCTTCAGTTGATGGGCCGTATGCTGAAGTCTCAACCTACTATGAGGTGCAGGTACAAGATGACTCATCTAGAGTGAAAGAAGTGTGGGCAGTAGAGGAAACTATAAACCTTAGAAATGACGATTCCGGCGACGGTTCGGAAGATAAATCATGGAAAGTCTTTATGCTCACCCGTTCTTCAGTTCTCCTGGAAACTACCGATCCCCATGCTCTACCGGGGCTAAATACGTTCCCTGAAATAAATGTCAGCGAAAAGGACGACTTGCATGTTCTACGCGTTGGCCCTTTCTATCAAGCCAGGCCTTGGGATGGTCGAAAGTGGAGTCATGATGGAAAGTACGTCGCTTTCCCCGGAGTATCCAAGGGTGAGGAAAGGTCTTCAAAAACGCTTGGCACTTCCGCTTTGGGAAGTGAAGGAACCAGAGTTGGTGCCCTATGCCAGACATCCAGGCGCATTGCAGATTCTTACTTATCAAGCGTTTGGGCCATCTGCCCCGACGATGGAACAGGCGTGCGGCTTTTTGCTGTAGACAGTTCCTTATCTATTGAGATGCTCGACTGGGCGCGAGATGGGTCAAAGGTGCGCTTCATGGTTATGGGCCTCATGACTGCCGGTCCTTATGTAGATGAGTCGGGGTATTGGGTGGTTGAAGTGGACTTGGATTCCCTCGAGGTACAGGATATAGCGTTTGTGAGATATCCTTCCGTACCTCCTTATCCCGCCGACTTGCTTGTAGCCGAAGATGGTCAGACGATAGTATTTCGCCATCTTCACGACCTATGGAAAGTAAACATGGAAACGAAAGAGGCTCTAAGAGTTGCTGACGATTTACCTACTTGGGACGGCCTCCTTATTTTGAGTTACTCTCCTTCCGGTCTTTTTGCGGCCTATGGGCAAGCTTTTGATGTCGGAAAGATGGGTTACGTTTCCTATGACCTGACGTCAGGCGAGACTTATCAGGTGGAGGTCAATCCGTCCCAGGTTCGTTTACCTCTAGGTCTACGGCACGGAGCGCAAATCGAGCCCGATTGGGCTTACTTCTGGGGCTTTAGTCCCCAAGATGAGGTTGTGGTTGAACTTTGCCGTCATGATGAATTGAACTACGGTGAAAGTTCATCTGTTCCGGCAGGAGGCGTGTCACTTTGTCTTTACACTCCTCAGGGGGACCTAAAACACGTGATTCCCATGCCTACCAGTGACGAAAAAGATAGGATCGGTCCTTTTGCGTGGTCCCCAAGTGGCGACAAGTTGGCTATGGTTTCGGGACCTTTGGGCGAAATCTTTTCCGAGGAGATTGGATTTGACGTGAGGTATGTGGTGCCTAAGGAAATCTGGATTTGGGACCGATCCAAGGGGGAAGCGGAAAAACTTTG
>DGFF01000018.1:22580-24521 GCA_002391545.1 Candidatus Fermentithermobacillaceae bacterium UBA3907
CTGGTTCCTTTGGGATCCAGAAACAGGCACGCCTGAGCAGAAAGGGATAAGAGTAGACCTAGATGGAAATGTAGATATGATCGAGCGAGTCTGCCCTTACAGTGAAGAAGGCAAGGCGCTTTTGGGCGCTATAGGGGACATAACATTTGTAGCTGAGCCCGTCGAAGGATCGACTGTGAATGCGTTTAATGTAGTAGCTAAGATAGGTGCGAACCAAAGCGGTGAAAAAGAAGGAAAAGAAATCCTCATCACTGAAAACGGTCCCCTCCGCATAGATCATGTGGTCATCGAGAACGATAAAATGGTTATGACCGGGCAAACTCCAGACGAATATGGAAATGGTTCATACTGGATATATGTGATATATGGGGACGGTTCTCCTGCTTCTTCTTATGACTGAAAGAAGCAGGAGAACCGTCCGGTGCTGTCAGAAAGGTTTGGGAGGCGCCTTTATCTCAGGAGGGATCAAGCACTCATACTGCCTTCCCTTGAGTTGGATCTGCCATTCTTCTCGTGCCTTTTGGCGAAGGTCTGGATCTGTTAGAAACCGATAACCTGCAACACCTAGTATTTTCGCGGCGTAAAGCATGCCCTTGTGGCCGATGCTCATCCCTGAACACGAAGTAATGGCCCAACTGTGGCCGGGAATTCCTATGGGATGACACGCAGTAGAAAACTGGGCGGTAGGCACGACCCATGACACATCTCCTACATCGGTGGAGCCCGTTCCTTCTCCTATTTCATCCCTGTATGGTACTTGCGTATCGCAAAGGTGTTTTTGGCCCAAAGTGGCGCCGGATTCCTCCAAGGATTCTACTGCTTGCTCTACAAGTTCGGGTTCAAACTGCTGTTGCATAGTCTGGGCGAACTCAAGTTCTTCTTCGCTCCATTTGGGTACGCCAATTTCTTCCATCACAGAATGAAAGGTTTGGGCGATTACCCGGTTGGGTATAACGTTTGCGGCACACCCTAAAAACAGTTCTTCAAAGCGAGTTTGAGTCATAAGAGCTGCGCCCTTTGCGATATCTTGTACCCATTGGCGCATCTTTTTGAGTTCAGCGATATCTTTAGCGCGGACGTCAAAGAAATTCTGAGCGTAGTCTGGCACTACGTTAGGGGCCCCTCCGCCATAAGAAATCACGTAGTGTACTCGGCATTCAGGCCGCATATGTTCCCTCATACGCTCTACGCCCGAGTTCATTAGTTCAACTCCATCTAGGGCACTTCTTCCGTTCCAGGGACCTCCTGATGCGTGGGCAGTTTTGCCGTAAAAGTTGAACTTAAGGACAAAGTCTGCCAAGCTGGACTCGTTTCTCACCGAATTAGTAGCCCCTGGATGCCAAGTGAGGGTTACATCTACGTCATCGAAGACGCCATCCCTTACCATCCACGTCTTCCCGAAAGAACTTTCTTCTGCCGGGCAACCATAGTAGCGAACCGTGCCGGGAATGTCTTTTTGTTCCATGACGTGCTTTAAAGAAACAGCTGCTCCCATAGAAGCTACACCCAGAAGGTTATGGCCGCACCCGTGACCTGTTCCGCCTTCTATGAGCGGTTCTTTGTAAGGCACAGGTTTGTTAGACACCATCGGCAAAGCGTCATATTCTCCCAAGAAGCCTATTACCGGTTTCCCCTCACCCCAAGAGGCGACAAATGCAGTTTCCATGCCGCCTATGCCAGAACGTATTTCAAACCCATGGTTCTCAAGATAGTCGATCTGTAGCTTAGCGGACCTGTGCTCATCTAATCCTAGCTCAGCGTAACCCCAAATTTCATCTGAAACCGAAATCAATTCCGACTTGTGTTCTTTCACCCAATCTAGAATTTCTATTTCCATAATCGTCCTCCTTTGAAGTTTACTGAAGCAGTGAAAGTGCCAAAGCAGAGGGGACGGTTCTCGCGCTTCTTTCGGCAGCCGAAGGAAGCGCGAGAACCGTCCCC
>DGFF01000018.1:24720-29389 GCA_002391545.1 Candidatus Fermentithermobacillaceae bacterium UBA3907
GAAGCGCGAGAACCGTCCCCATGCTCCACTACTTCCTCCTCCTTTCCAATTCCTTCGCAACATCTGGGATCGTTAAGTTCTGGCTGACCATGAGGACCAAAAGGTGATATATCAAATCGCTTATTTCACCAACCATTTCTTCTTTGGCACCGTTTTTCGCCGCGATTATGACTTCTGACGATTCTTCGCCTACTTTTTTAAGAATTTTGTCTAGGCCTTCGTCAAACAAGTATGACGTGTACGAACCTTGCACTGGGCTGTGTTTCCTTTGGCTTATCACATCATATAGTTCCCCTATGACCTTTTCGGTATCTGGCGTGTCTTGGGCATCTTCCCCCTCTTTAACTGCAAGATTGAATATAGGGTTGAAGAAGCATGAGTAACTTCCAGTGTGGCAAGCTGCTCCTACCTGTTCAACTAAAACCAGTAGGCTGTCTTTGTCGCAATCGCAATACAACCCTTTAAGATATTGGATGTTCCCGGAGGTTTCTCCTTTCTTCCACAGTTTTTGCCTGCTTCTGCTGTAATAGTAAACCACCCTTTCTTTCAAAGTCTTCTTAATGGATTCTTCGTTCATGTAGGCCAGCATCAGGACTTTTCCGCTCTTTATATCCTGAACTAAGGCGGGCACCAGCCCATTTTCGTCAAAACTGATCTGGGATATGACGCCTTCCAAAGAGTCCTCGTACTTCACAGAACCCTTTCCTTGCTTTGCTTCTGAATCGTTTTCCATTTTAGGCACCTAAAACGTCAACTCCCCTCTGCATGAGGTACTTTTTGAGGTCTGTAATCGATATCTCGCCATAGTGAAACACTGAAGCGGCGAGGACCCCATCTACACCTGCGGCTACTATGATGTGGTAGAAATCCTCAAATGTCCCTGCTCCTCCAGACGCAATCACAGGCAGGTTTGTAGCTTTTTTTACCTCTTTGAACAAAGAAACATCGTAACCGTTTTTCATACCATCCCCGTCGATGCTATTTATGATGAATTCACCTGCTCCTAACGAAGTCGCCTTTTCCACCCACTCAATTACGCTCATACCTGTATCTAAGGTTCCGCCCTTAAGATAGACGTTCCAAGTCCCCATTTTCTTTTGTTTGACGTCAACTCCTACTACTATCCTTTTGCTCCCGAATTCATCTGACGCTTTTTTTATAAACCCCGGATCCTTCACAGCAGCAGAGTTTATAGACACTTTGCTCGCCCCTACGTCAAGGCATCTTTTTATGTCAGCGATGCTGGAAATGCTGCCGCCTATGGAAAAAGGGACGGTTATGCAGGAACCTATGTCGGCCAAAACTGTAAGATCCGTACTTCGACCTTCTTGAGATGCAGTTATGTCGTAAAACACGATCTCGTCGGCGAGAGTTTCTGAGTAGCGCTTAGCCAACGATTTAACGTCTCCAACTTCTTTTACATCACTAAAACGTCTTCCTTTCACAACTTTGCCACCTATCATATCGATACAAGGAATTATTCTAATTCTGGACATTTCATCACCTCATGGAGGGTAAGGAACCCTTCGTAAAGCGCCTTACCCAATATAGCGCCGTAGAGTCCCATTTTCTTAAGACGCATTAGATCTTTCAAGGAAGATACTCCTCCGGATGCGATAATATCCAGAGACGACCTTGCAGAAAGGTCCTGGTACGCTTTTATGTTGGGACCCTTTAGCATTCCGTCGCACAAAATGTCTGTGTAGACCACCAACCTTACGCCAATATCTTCAAGGGTTTTGCACAAATCTAGCGGGTCAATCTGGCTTACCTCTTGCCATCCCATAGATGAGACACGCCCATCTCTCACATCTAGAGAAACGGCTACTTTATCCCTCCCGTAATAAGCCAGAAGTTTTTCTACCAACCCGATGTTTTGTATTGCCGCAGTTCCCAAAATCACTCTTTCTACCCCAATATCCATAAGTCTATTTGCAGTTTCTTCCTCTCTTATACCTCCTCCTACCTGCACAGGAATTCTTACTTTTTGCACTATGTTCTCTATGGCCTCCCAATTTTCTACCTTGCCCCGTCGCGCCCCGTCTAAATCCACTACGTGAAGGTGGGACGCCCCTTCTTCTTGCCATGCAAAGGCCATTTCCGCAGGATCTTGAGAGTACACGCTGACCGAGTTGAAGTCTCCCTGAGATAGTCGCACGCATTTTCCGTCTTTGATATCTATGGCAGGGAAAATCAGCATTAGATTACCCCCTTGGAAGATGGCAAAGACGACGCCTGGCAAGGCTCCACCTTCGAAGCATGTTTTAGAGCTAGAGAAAACGCTTTAAATATGGCTTCGGCTTTGTGGTGGTCGTTTTCTCCGTATGCCAGGTTTATGTGTAAAGTTATGCCTGCCGAATTTGCAAAGGCTTTGAAGAACTCTTTTACATTTTGAGATGTCATTTCGCCTATTTTTGGGCAAGAAAACTCGGCGCGAAAAACCAAGTATCCCCTACCGCTTACATCTGCGGTCACAAAAGCCAAAGACTCATCCATGGGGACCCAAGCGTTCCCAAATCTCTGTATACCCCGTTTGTCTCCTAAGGCTTGGGCGAAACCCTGTCCCAGGGCTATGCCTACATCTTCGACTGAGTGGTGGTCATCAACATAGACATCGCCGCTGCATGCGATCTCTAAATCGAACCCGCTATGGAAACTAACAAGAGTCAACATGTGATCTAGGAAGCCTATTCCGGTCTCAATGTGGCTTTTGCCTGTCCCATCCAAGTCTATCTCCAAGGAGACACGGGTTTCAGTAGTTTCCCTTTGAATCGCCGCTTTTCTCATTTTGCGCTTTTCCTCCTTAAGTATCCGATTTATCTTACCCGTCATTTACCTGGGCGAATCTTCAAGGATCTCTTCCATGCTCATGAGAAACTTGAGGTTTTCACCTCTGTTTCCTGCAGTTACTCTGTAGTAGCTCTCAAGGTCACCGGAGAAACTCCTAATGCTCACACCTCTTTCTTCTAGCTTTTTGCTCAAGTTGGGCACGTGGCACTCAAAAAAGATGAAGTTGGCATCTGAGGGGTATGCGTTTATCCCGAGTTTTTTCAGGCCGCAAAAAAGGTATTCCCTTTCTTTTTTCACTTCCTCAACGTAGGCAAGCATTTTGTCTTTTTCTCTAAGCGCCTTAACCCCTAGATATTGGGTCAAAGCGTTTAGGTTGTAAGGTGGCCTAACCCTATTTACCGCCTCTACTATGCCCTCATTTGAGGCCAGGTAACCGAGCCTTAAACCCGCTAACCCAAAAGCTTTGGACATAGTCCTTAGAACTATCAAGTTTTCGTATGCGGTCACATCTTGGACCAAAGACCCGTAGGCAAATTCCATGTACGCCTCGTCGAGAACCAAAAGAGCATCGGTAGCTTTTGCGATCGCCTCTACTTCTTCTTTTTCCAAGAGATATCCAGTAGGGTTATTGGGATTGCACAGAAAAACTGCCTTGGGCGCTGATTCTTTTGCCTTCCGGATTACTGCGTTTACATCGAGAGAGAAATCCAAGCGGCTTTCTACGCTGACTAACTCTGCCGAGTATATTTTGGCAAAAACGCTATACATGCTGAAACTGGGAAAGACAGACAATACCTTATCGCCTTTTTCCACAAAAGCCTTCATTATGAGATCTATCATCTCGCTGGAACCGTTCCCTGCTACTATATTGGCGGCAGGTAGGCCCAGGTATTTACCTAACTCTTCTCGCAAAAGACAGGATTGTCCATCTGGATATAGATTTATCTGGAGATCTTGCAGGAACGTAGACTCGCACACATCTAAAAGGCATATGTTCTTGCCTTCATTGCTGTCAAGTTTCACTTCCATTGGCTTTCTGGGTGTAGGATATGTTTTCAAATCCTTTACGCTTTCTTTAATCCATTTCATGGTCATCACCATCCTTTTATACTTGACTCTTGCGTCACTCATTGTTGCACCGCGTTTCTTGAAACCTTATCTCCACCGCCTTTTTGTGCCCTGTAAGCCCTTCTTCTTGAGAAATGGCTATTACGGCATCTTTTGCCTTGGCGAGGGCGGTTTTTTCGTAGTGTATAAGAGACGTTTTTTTGAGAAAGTCATCTACCGATAAAGGTGAAGAAAACCTAGCAGTAGATCCGGTTGGCAAAGTGTGATTTGGACCTGCGAAATAGTCGCCAACAGGCTCGGGAGAGTATGGGCCAAGGAAAATAGCGCCGGCATTCTCCACTTTTTTGCACACCTCGAAAGGATCTTCAGTCATTATTTCCAGATGTTCAGGGGCTATCTCGTTTACTATCTTTAAAGACTCATCTACTGAACTAGTTATCAAGATGGCGCTGTAGTTTGCCAAGGACGCCTTTATCGTATCTTTGCGCTCTAAATCCTCTATTTGCCTGTAGATCTCAGACAAAACCTTATCTACTAAATCTTGAGAGGAGGTAAGCAGCATGGCGCAGGCGGCTTCATCGTGCTCTGCTTGGGAGATCAAGTCGGCGGCTATGAACCTGGGATCTGAAGATTCATCGGCGATTATCGCGATTTCGCTGGGACCTGCCAACATGTCTATTCCCACATAGCCGGATACCATTTTCTTGGCAGCGTTTACGTATATATTCCCTGGGCCCGTGATCTTCTGCACTCTCAGGATAGTCTCTGTGCCAAAGGCCAAAGCGCCGATTCCCTGGGCTCCGCCTACTTT
>DGFF01000037.1 GCA_002391545.1 Candidatus Fermentithermobacillaceae bacterium UBA3907
AGATGTGTATAAGAGACAGCTCAATACCAGATCTAACAGTTTTTGCCCAACGTCTGAAGATGATTCATGGGGCCGTATAACTGCACCATAGTATTGAAATCCTTCTCGTCGAAGAACCTACATTTACCTGCACCGAAACTCTTCGCCACCTCCACCGCAAAACGAACTACTTGCTCAATGTCAACAACGTGACTAGCTCCTGTGGCGCAGCCAGGAACTGCAGTTTCAGTAGTAATAGCTATTCCTACACAAGGAGCGCAAGTGGCTGTAGCAGGTTGAAGAATGCTATTCACATGGTACACTCCATTACCATATGGAGTTATGTCCTGCATGGTTATGGGGAAAGTTGCTGGTAATCTCCCAGTCACAATGCTCATAATTTCTAACAAATCCTCAGATACGCGTAAAATATACCCTTCCTTGACCGTAGGAGAAATTGCAAAACCTTTATGGTTGATGATCCTATTTCCCTTAGTAGTATCTATAGACAAAACTGCGTCCATTTCAGGATCTACTTCGTACTTATTCATAATATCCATATCCACCGGCGAACCCATAAACGGCACTGGGTCATGTGGCTGAGTTGGAGCATCTGGGCACACATGAGTGGTCACAATGACGTCTCCAGGTAATACATCCCCACATTTTTTCATACGAGCCAGTTTAATACCTATAGCCAACGCAGAAACAGCCCCATCCCCATCAGAGACCAAACCGATCATTTCAGGCCGAGCCCCAATTCCGCCTAATCTACCTATGATCCCCAAAGTGGGTTGTCCTTCGCCTTTAGTCTTACCATGAGATCCAGGAATAACCATTTTGACAAAATCGGTGCTTCCCTTCCCACCCCTTACAGCAGTAGTCTCTACGTGATCCAATCCCAAATCCTTCAAGAACTTAACTACCTGCTCACCGTCGACTACACCGCTGTCCAACAACTCTATTGCATCAAGAGTAGCTCTGAAACTCATTAGTATATCCCCCCATTAGATTACTGCTTTTTCAAGAAAAGTTATCCTACCCGAATTTGAAAGATCTGGATTCGCCTCTATTTCCACGCGAATGCCCAAGGGAAGTACTGCATTGTACTTTCCATGCCCTGCGGGCACATTAGCCAAACAAGGCTTTCCTGTATGGCCAAAATATTGCTGCAACACGTCAGAAGATGAAAAAGACGGAATATGGGAATCTGGATCCCCTTCACAATCAGTAAAATCTCCAATGCAAAATCCTTCAGCATCCTCAAGTTTGCCAGCAAGTCTAAGTTGACATAACATTCTATCTATTCGGTAAGGTTTCTCCCCTACCTCTTCTAAGAAAAGGATACAGCCCCTGGTGTCAACTTCCCATGGCGTCCCAATAGTTGACGCGATCAACGACAGGTTCCCACCTATCAGCCTTCCTGAAGCGCTACCTTCTTCCATAATGGAAAAACTTCTAGGTTTCGAGCCTGCATCATCTGGGCTTTCTGGCAAAGGCAGATCACCTGGAGGCCATATACCCATCAACGTGTCTTTGACACATTGAAAAGAGTACGCCTCCATCTCAGGAGACCACACTTCAGCTACCGGTCCGTGAAATGTGACCAAACGCGCCTCTTTCCAAAGAGCCAGGTGAAGTGCGGTTATATCAGAATATCCCATCAAGACCTTAGGAGTCTTTCTTATGGACTCGAAATCCAAAAGAGGAAGTATGCGCATGGCACCATAGCCACCCCGTGCTGCAATAACTCCTTTTACTTCGGGATCTTCCCAAGCGCGCATAAAATCTAGAGCCCTTTCCCTATCCTTGCCAGCCAAGTAACCCCACTGCTGTAAAACCGAATCCCCAAGTTTAACCCTCAGCCCGATCTTTTCAAAAAGGTGCACTCCCCGCTTTAGAGAATCCCCACGAACGGGACCAGACGGCGCTACAATCGCAATCGTATCCCCTTTCTTCAAGGCTTCAGGCTTAAAGACATCCACACCCATATTCATGCCCCCTGTACCACTTTAATTCAGTATACACCTATGTCCATGGGCAGCATGCCCAAAAACTAGCATAATATGCACACTCCCTTGGTGCAGGTTGCATTGAATTGTCAAAAGTGCAATCATATCTTAGATAGACATTTTTTACCCTTTGAGTAATCTGAGTCATAAAATTTGAGTTGTTTGAAAAGGAGGTAATCAAGATGGCAGTTTACGATAAGGTATATGAACTTGCCAGAGAGTTGAAGGACAGCCCTGAATACAAAGAATATCAGGACGCAAAGCAAGCCATTGAACAAAGCGAATCCGCCCTCCAAATTCTCAAGGACTACTGGCAGCTGCAATTATCAATACAAACAGCCTTTCTCACAGGAAGGGAACCTGATGAGAAAACCCAAGAAAACTTCCAGAAGACACAAGAAATCATAAACATGCATGGACCAATACAAAGATTCATACACGCCGAAAGGCAGATTTTAACCATGCTCACTGATATTCAAAGGATCTTAACTGAATCCTTAGACTTATTGGATTACACTTAGCAAACTAAGGAAACCTGATAATCACATCGCTTAATGCTCGGCCTGGCCTGTAAAATTGAATTTGCCCAACCGAAGGGCGGGCGCTACCACGCTGTATGAAGTCCCAATGAGTTTCTGTTCCCGTCCTACACCTTCTGTACTTCGGAGAGCATTTAAAATACTTTCAGTAAAGCGCAAGTTTTTGAGGGCGCTTACTACTTGACCATCTTCTATCAAGAAAGTGCCATCTCGAGTCATTCCAGTTATTATTGTCTTTTGGGTATGTACCGATCTTACATAATGAAATCTAGTAACGAGTATTCCCCTTTTCACGCCAGACATAAGTTCCTCTTGCGAAACCGAATCTTCTGGCAAAGCGTAGAGGAACAAATTAGACGCCATCCCCCTCGGATAATGACCAGTCGACTCCTTTTTGCCTTCCTTGAACGCGGCAAACGAATCATACAACAAGTTCTTAGCGACGCCCTGTTCAACCAAGGCTACTCTAGACTTGGGTTGCCCTTCGCCATCAAAGGGAAAGGGTGCTCCTCTAGGATCTAACCCATCGTCACATATGTTGATGAGCGGAGAAACTATCTCAGTGCCCAATTTTCCACACAAAAACGACCGTCCTTCTTGGTATGAAACGGCGGAAAAACCCATACTTGACAGGAAAGAAACCATCTCAGCTACAGCGTAGGGCTCCAGAAATACCGCATATTCCCCTGGTTCGATAGCAATCTGATTTTTATTCACCAAACAACGACGTACAGCTTCCTCTGCAACTTGAGCTGCGTCGATATTTGCGATATCCCTTGAAGATGCCTGGGCATACCCAGAGCCTTCATCAGACATAATTACACACGTTAACTCAGCAGATGTAGACTTTCCGTAAGCCCTCACCCCTAGTGAGTTCCCAACGGCAATTTCATTAACCCCAGTAGAATGAGCTCCCGCAGCCTGAAATCCCGCTTTATTTGCCTCGGCAATCACTTCCATCACATTGTCAGCTCGATCATAAGGGGTTGCGGCAGCCGTAGACTCAAAATAGCATTGGGCTTCAGGTATGGGACGCGGACCAGGAAGGGAAACAAACTCGGGATTTTCAGGTGAGAGTTCAGCTAACTCTAACGCCCGCTCTACAGTTTTTGCTATAGACTCCTTGTCCAACCTGTTTGTACTAACAGATCCCATCTTTTTGCCCACATAAGCTTTCACCGACAACCTGGCGTTAATTTCGTCCACGTTCTGATGTATAACTGAATTTGCATATCGGGTAAGACTGCTCTGAAACCCCGTCAACCTCACCTCGGTTTGGTCAGCACGAGATAATTTCAAGACTTCCTCCACAATCTCCAAACTTCTTTCCCGTCCGAAACAAGAATCGTCCCTTCGACAGTCATTTTTCTTTACCATCTTCCCACACCTACCCTCACATTTCTGAATCTAGCCGGAGCCGCTCCGTGCCCTACTCTAATTGCCTGACCAGGCTCGCCCTTGCCGCAATTTGGAATTCCCCAAACCTTCCATTCATCTTTCGAAGCTATGGCATCGCAAGAATTCCAAAACTCAGGCGTATTGCCTGTGTAGGTCGGGTTTTTCACCATGCCTTTGACGCAACCATTTTCAATTTCCCAACCTATTTCCGTTCCAAACTGAAAGTTATAACGTCTGTCGTCTATAGAGTAGCTTCTGTTAAGGTCCATGTAAATCCCATGATCTGTATCTCTTATTATCTCGTCTAGCGTGTAATCCCCAGGTTCAAGATTTACATTGGTCATGCGAATAAGCGGGATACGATTCCAATTGACCGCCCTATTAGCTCCATTGGAAACTTCTCCTATCTCCCCTGCAGTTTCCCTCGAGGAAAGATAGTTATGAAATATTCCTTCCTTGACAACGTCGAATTTTTGAGCAGGTACTCCGTCATCGTCGTAGCCAAATGAACCGTTACCGCCTGGGATAGTAGCATCTGCGACTATATTGACTACAGGTGAGCCGTATCTAAAAGTCCCTTTCTTTTCAAGAGTAAGGAACGACGTACCTACATATCCAGCTTCCATGCCCAGAACACGATCTAGTTCGATGGCATGGCCACAAGACTCATGGATCTGAAGCGCCAATTGCGAGCCTTCAAGGATTATATCCATGGCACCACTTGGGCATTGGGGGGCCTTCAGTAATTCACACGCTTCTTGAGCCACTCTTGGTGCTTCACCTATAAAGTCCAGATCCTCTATGTGCTCCCATCCCTTCAAAGCAAAGTCCCCGCCAAATTGTGCAGGATAGGAACGCCCTTGGACTTCATCTACATCTCTTGCAATTGCACCTATGCTTCCTCCGCTTTGTACCATTTCCTGCCTTATGCAAGATCCCTCTGTTGACAAGAAGTCTTTGGCCTCCTTAAAAAACACCAAAGAGCCGTAGGTAAGATCTACAGGTGCTGCTTTTTTCATCAGCCGCTCGCAATCGAGTAGGTACTCTATCTTATCCTCGATCTTCATCTCAAAAGGATCCTTCTTCGGCACAGCGGACCACGATCCTTCTATAGGATCCAAAGGAGACAAAGTGATAGGTTTTTTGATGCTCTGCCTAGATGCTTTGGCAATACGAACTGCTTCCTCCGTCGTTTCTTGTACGTCTTTGGCAGACATCATTTTACCTGCAATAGCCGAATCGCTGCGAGAAGCAAAGCCCCACGCACCATCAAATAGAACCCGTACACCATATCCTGAATCAGAATTTGTACCAAGAGAGTCAACGTGCCCGTTCCTCGTAGAAATTCTCTCGGTTTGAGATGATACATATCTTATATCGGCGTACTCAGCTCCTAGTTCCCTTGCCTTATCTAAGGCAATCTTCAAAATACTATCCATTACCGTTACACCTCCAGCTTCCATCTCACAACCATGGCAATATACATCTCTTCCCTATTTCTTCCCTATCTCTTCACATAAATCCTCCATCAAATGTAAACGGTTCTCACCTTTCTTCGCCAACCGAAAGAATTGCGAGAACCGTCTAAGTATCTATTTCAGATCAAGTTTAGATCTCTAAGAACCTCTTCTATCTCAGCAAATGTTCGATACCCGCCTAAGGTTTCTAGAACATCCCCATGGGAATTAAAAAGCACCAACGTGGGTACTCCTACTATTTGGTACTTTTCCGCTTCTCCAGGATAAAGTTGAGCATCTATCTTCGCAACTATCAATTCTCCACCGTAATTTTCTACGATCATGGTCAGTTCAGATTCGATTCTCCTACAGTAAGGAGAGTCTTTCGTATAGAACTCAACAATTAGTGGCTTCCCCCTAGACTGATACACGGCTAAAGTATCTGGAGTTAAGTCCTTAACTGAAATATTCGTCTCATCTAACGCATCAGACTGAATCTTTCTGAAATAAAGAGACCCTGCCAAAAGCAAAACCACTACGATCACGATTATAAGCCAAGTGTGTTTACGAACCCGTGCCTTACGGCGCCTTTTGCTCATCTCCGATCATCCTCTCGGCCAACATCCACAATCATCGTAACCGCACAACCCCATTCCACGCAAGCATGGGGACGGTTCTGGTGCTTCTTTCCGCCGATGAAAGAAGCACCAGAACCGTCCCTACAAAAATGGTCGGGGCGACTGGATTTGAACCAGCGACCTCATGGTCCCGAACCATGCGCGCTGCCAAACTGCGCTACGCCCCGACATTTGAAATTATATCATTTACCCCTACAAAATGCATCGAACCCCATCTTCTGCAGAACAAACGTAAAACTCTGCCCTCAGTCCCGTTTTTGCATAGTATATCTTACCGACTTCAGACTTAAATTCCTCCAAACCTTCCCCCCTCACCAGTGATATTGCGCATCC
>DGFF01000116.1:0-689 GCA_002391545.1 Candidatus Fermentithermobacillaceae bacterium UBA3907
CAGATTTTTCTGGGAGATCGTGGCTTTTGGAAACGTCTAGATGTTGTAATCGGGCGAGACGTAGACTACCCCGAGGTTTTTGTGGGTATAGATGCGCTTATGTTTAGCTTCGTCTCTGAGGAGGAAATCACTGAGCGCGAGAAGGCTGCTCTTGAGGAGTTCCTTGGATCAGATGGAATTGCCATTCATGGAGAGAAATACTGGCTTTGGGCTCGAAGACTTCAACCCTGGTTTTATCCCAGACCTATAACCGCAGATGAATGCGGATTTCTATGCGATGTTATGCAACAAGCCTGCGTCGTAGCGAAAAGAGTTAGCAAGAATTGCAGTCTAACATTAAATCGCGAAGATGGTAGTTTTTTGGTGCGGACTAAGGGCACCGAGAGCTCAAGGGGTAGCTGGAAAGACTCGTGGGAATGGCCTCAGGCGTATGTTAAGCCCAGGGCAGAGGCTAAATACAACCAGAAAAAGATCAGCAAGGCGTTAAAAAAGGCGCATGCAACCGAAGAATCATGGGATATTGACACTTTCCCTGTGCTCATACCAATTTGGAGCCGACGTGGTTTGTATTTCCCAAGAACCGTACTGGTCCTCAATTCCGATTCTTCTTCAATTGTATACACTGATGTTGTTGAGCCTGATGAACGTGACTGGACCGGGGTTTTGAATATAATACTTGAGGCGATGGC
>DGFF01000116.1:784-981 GCA_002391545.1 Candidatus Fermentithermobacillaceae bacterium UBA3907
AGGATGTCTTAGGCTTTGGCCTCAAACGTGTTGAAATGATGCCTTTTATGGATGCAGCCATCAAGGTTATAACAGATGTGCTTGGCCCAGAGACGTAACGATGGATGGCCATGCTAACCAGCTACGTAGATTCTAGTACGCTAGACTGGTATTAAAGATAGGCACAGAGTGTTCAGGACAGCTATGTAGTCTGAACT
>DGFF01000116.1:1279-3529 GCA_002391545.1 Candidatus Fermentithermobacillaceae bacterium UBA3907
GATCTCGCAGACAGGAACATGCTTCTTTTGGCTTTTGGCCGATGCAGAAAGAACTATCCCCCTTGCTTCCCATTGCTTCGCATGATATCCTACTAAACGTGTGGCAAGAATCTCAATTGCTACCGCTTAGAAACGAGCATAATTGCGAAGTTTCACAACATCTTCATTTTCTCAAGGGAAACAAATCACTCAACGATAATCTGCAGCACAATCTAGCGTCGGCATCGGCGGCCAAAATTTCATCCCAAGATTCTCGGTCTTTGAAAACCAAATGAGTGCTACAAGGCCTAACATATCTAGTGCCTAGGTTGAAGACTTGGGTACAGATACAACTTCAATAGTATAAGGAGGTATCTTTCTATTGATTGATGAGGTTAACGTTGGCACATCTGTCCATCACACAAAATACGGCGTTGGTGAGGTGGTTAGACTATCTGGCAACAAGAGCGAACCGGAATACATTGAAGTGAAATTCCACAACAACCCTCAGGCCATTTTGACCTTTCAGTATCCAGATTCTATAGGCTCGTATCTAATGCCAATCAACCATGAACCAATTAGGAGGATTTTGGAGAAAAGAGAGATCAAGCATCTGGTCCACTTCACAAGAGTAGAAAACCTCGAGAGCATCCTCCAATACGGACTTGTTCCACGTAGCATGTACAGAGCATTGGGCATGCAGGGAGTATGTAACGACGATAAAAGGTTGGATGGTAGAATTGATTGCAACAGCATATCCGTAGAATTCCCTAATTATCGGTTGTTTTACAAATTTCGGGATGCAGACGAGAGTACAAAATGGGTAGTCTTCAAAATAGATGTAGAAGCCTTGTTTGACATCTCTAAAGAATACGGATATTACAAAACAAATGCTGCTAACAGCCAATTCAGATCCTATGAATGCAAGCACCGAAGCAGCGTCAGGGATTTTGAAGAGATGTTTTGCGAAGACATTGAGTATAACGGCACTCACATAAGGAGAAAAGACCTAAATATTCCCGACAAATACACAACCGACCCCCAAGCCGAAATACTAATTAGCGGCATCATCGAACCCAAGTTCATTAGACGTATCTGCTTCGCTTCCCTTGAAGACATGCAGGATTACAAAAATACATGCAGAACCAAGAAGTTAGAGAGTTTCGATCACGGAGTCGAACCATCCTTATTCGGATGTCGAAAAGATCACACTTATTGGAAGTAGGAAAACTTACATGGCTAACAGAATTTGCTTCATATCCACATCAGACCAACAGGTCCTGGTGGAAGAATTAAAAGTTGAATTTGAATACTTCAGCGGGTTTTCACTGACACAAAAGCGAAAGTGCATTGAATCGTTACATAACCAGATACACCAATTGTATCCTCACCTTGCAGTCGTCGAAGTATCTACCAAGTCCCCTTTGTCCATAGGGAGGCAATTGAGCGCGTTCAACCTTCAATTATATGACTGCAGCTTAGACCAGAGTTTTCCTGTGGAAAACCTGTTTCAATCATCCAAGGTTTTCGAACAAGGAGGTCCGTACCGAGACCTGTTGCACGTGGATCCAGGTCAAAGTAGAACCGATTCCAGACTGAAAACCTCGGGCAATCTTATGGGTTTCGACTATAATGGTGTCTTTTGGGAAACTGAGCCTATGACCGCTTTTTATGACTGGCTGTATATTACCGCATTAAACCAGAACCAAGGGCTAGCAAAAGAAATCCTCAGATTTGACGCTTTCACAGATATTGAGTTTAACCATAAGAAGTCTATAAACTGTCAAGCTAGGGCCGCTGCCATGTTTGTGAGCCTGAAAAAGATTGGTATAGCCAAAGAAATTATGGCCCACAAAGAGGAATTCGTGACCCTATACAAACAGGCCTAATGCTCCTCTTCTGGCAATATGTCTTATATTCATAAGCCAATCTGTGCGAATTGGACGCCTGCGTTTTATGGCGTTAACACGTCATTGAGTATTGTGACATCAGAGCCTGTTTCTACTATCGCTTCAGGAGCCTAAATGTGTAGATTCTGGAATTGGCCTTTAACCCGAAAACCATGAACCTTCTGTAGACAGTAGAAATAGGCACTGGTCACGACTCTTTTGGTTTTGTTAATGTTTGTAGTCTTGCGCTACCATAGTTATGCCCGTATACAGATTCGAGAACATTCGTTCGACTAGATTCTCAGGAACTCTTTGGTGGATTATGAAGCAAAACGAACCGTCCCCCTCGATTCTTTTGTGTTCCAAAAAACGTTCTCTCTTT
>DGFF01000114.1 GCA_002391545.1 Candidatus Fermentithermobacillaceae bacterium UBA3907
AACGTTCCTTTGATTCCCGAGTTAAGTCCTCCTAAGGAGCTCATGGATGTTCCTAGAGACAAAGTAGTCGGACTTACATTGAGTCCTGAAAAACTAGCAAGGGTCAGGAAACAACGTCTTAAGAGCATGGGGCTTAAAGAAGATTCGTCGTATGCAGATCCTGGCCGGATCCTGGCAGAATTGGAGTACGCAGATAAGATTTTCCGCGAGATAGGTTGTAGTATCATAGACGTGACGGACAAAGCTATTGAAGAAACTGCCCTTAACGTTACGGAAATAATCGAGAGGGGGAACAGAAATCGTGGCGAATAAGCTAGTGTATTGGTTCAGGGAAGGTGGGGAAGAAATGCGCCACCTTCTGGGTGGGAAGGGAGCGGGCCTTGCCGAAATGACGCGCATTGGGTTGCCTGTACCTCCCGGTTTTACTATTACAACTGAGGCCTGCAAGATTTACTACGCCTCCGGTCAGAAACTCCCTGATTCATTGAAGGAAGAAATAGCTTCCCACATGCGAGAATTGGAGAAGGAGATGGGCAAGACCTTTGGTGGTGAACGCAATCCGTTGTTGGTTTCTGTTCGCTCGGGCGCACCTGTTAGCATGCCTGGGATGATGGATACCATTTTGAACCTGGGGCTTAATGACCAAAGCGTCATTGGATTGTATGAGGCTACTGGGGATCGTCGATTTGCCTTTGACTGCTATCGAAGATTTATCCAGATGTTTGGCAACGTAGTTTTGGAGATTCCCCTTAGTGAATTCGAAAATGCTTTTGCCGCGTTAAAGTCAAAAGAAGGGGTAACTGAAGATCAGAATGTTTCCGCTGAGGGATTGGAATCTCTTACGAGAGAATACAAACAGATAATTGTGGAAAAAACAGGCATTAAGTTTCCTCAAGATCCTTATGAGCAACTGTTTATGTCAATAGCTGCAGTGTTTCGTTCCTGGAATAATGAGCGGGCAATTATATATAGAAAAGTCAACAAGATTCCAGACGATTTAGGAACTGCGGTGAACGTTCAAGCCATGGTATTTGGCAATATGGGTGACGACTGCGCAACAGGTGTGATGTTTACCCGAGATCCTGCAACAGGCGAGAACTGCCTTTACGGAGAGTACTTGGTGAATGCTCAGGGAGAAGATGTGGTTGCAGGTATAAGAACTCCTAAACCCATATCCCAGATAGATGATGATTTACCGGGTATGTACGAGCAATTGAAGAGAGTAGCCCAGATACTTGAAGATCATTACAAAGATATGCAAGATATAGAGTTTACCATAGAACGAAACAAACTATACATACTTCAAACTAGGACAGGTAAAAGGACTGCACAGGCTTCTTTAGAGATCGCAAGATCTATGGTTAATGAAGGAAAAATTTCCAAGGAGGAAGCGATCCTTAGGGTAAAACCTGAAGAAGTTGCAAGGCTTCTTCATAGGGGTATCGATCCTAACATACAAGTGGAAGTTTTAGCCAGAGGATTGCCTGCATCGCCAGGTGCAGCTACTGGGAAGGTGATTTTCAATACCAGGGTAGCCGAATCTTTAGGGGAAAAGGGCGAGAAGATAATACTTGTAAGGCCCGAAACTACTCCCGAAGACATGCCTGGTATAGTGCATGCTCAGGGCATTTTGACTTCGAGGGGCGGAATGACTTGCCATGCTGCGATTGTAGCGCGAGGGATGGGGAAGGCGGCTGTGGTAGGTTGTGAAGCGCTCAAGATTGACCTTGAGGAAAACAGGGCGTTCATAGGGGATTTGGTTCTCTACGAAGGAGATATCATCTCTATAGATGGCGGTACTGGCGCTGTGTATGTGGGCGAAGTGCCTTTGGTTGAACCGGAGATGGGTGAGACTTTCAAGGAGATATTAATCTGGGCAGATGAAATGAGGAAGCTCGGTGTAGAGGCTAATGCAGATACTCCAGAAGATGCTATGCGAGCTAGAGAGTTCGGGGCTGAAGGCATAGGCCTTTGTCGGACTGAACATATGTTTATGGGTCACGACAGGTTACCTGTAGTTCAGAAGATGATTTTAGCGGATACTGAAGAAGATAGAAGACGAGCGCTGGACGCCCTTCTTCCCATGCAAGAGAACGATTTCTACGCTATTTTGAAAGCCATGCGAGGTTTTCCAGTGACTATCCGTCTGTTGGATCCACCCTTGCATGAGTTTCTGCCAAACGTAGAGGATCTAGTGAGGTCCTTGGCTGAAATGAAAGCCAAGGGGGGACCGGCTTCAGAAATAGCTAGCACAGAGGAAATGTTGAGGAAGGTTAGATCTCATCAAGAAATGAATCCTATGCTTGGTATGAGGGGTTGTCGAGTAGGTATAGTATATCCAGAGATTTACGAGATGCAGGTAAGAGCGATATATCAGGCTACGGCCCGTCTTATTAAAGAAGGAATAGACGATGTAAAGCCTGAAGTGATGATACCTCTTGTAGGTGAAGCTAGAGAACTAGAGGTTTTGAGGGAAATGGTGGAGCAGGTCGCCGAAGATGTCAAGAAAGAGCAGGGTGTAGAGTTTGAAGTGGTAGTAGGGACTATGATAGAAATCCCCCGCGCCGCGCTTACCGCAGATGAAGTGGCTGAATTTGCCCAGTTCTTCTCATTTGGGACCAACGACTTGACCCAGACAACCTTTGGATTCTCACGAGACGATGCAGAGGCCAAGTTTCTCCATAAATACCTGGCAGATAAGATACTTCCAGAAAATCCTTTTGCTGTATTAGATAGAAAGGGTGTAGGCTATCTGGTCAAAACCGGCGTGGAATTGGGGAGGGAACGAAGACCCGATCTTGAGATTGGTGTGTGCGGTGAACATGGCGGCGAACCTTCTTCCATCGAATTTTTCCACATGGTAGGCTTGGATTATGTATCTTGTTCTCCCTATCGCGTGCCTGTAGCCAGGCTTGCTGCAGCTCATGCAGCTATTCGAAACGGAAACTAATAAACTTATCATACAGGTACTATCTTCTAGGATTCTCGAACTAGAAGATAGTACCGCCTTTTTTTGATCAAGGGAGGCGTTTGTAATGACTGGCGTAGAAATTGACATGGTTGTTGAGGACAGTCTTTCTGCTTTGGAATTGTACGAGAAAATATTTGATGTTGAACGTGTTGAAGTGACTACTTTCCCTAAGGGCCAAAATGAAGCAGTTTTCACCTTGTACGGGGTTCGGTTTCACATGCTTGATGAGAATCCGGATTTCGGCTTGAAGTCGCCAGATCCGGATGTACCAAACACAATTTGGTTCAACGTTTTCGTTTCAAACATCGACGAAACGTTTTCAAAAGCTATAGATGCAGGCTGTACAGAAATACAAGCAATAACTCATCTACCCGAATATGGGGTGTCAAATGCCATATTCAAGGATCTTTTTGGCTATATTTGGATGCTCCATCAAATACATAAGGAAGTGAGCTTCCAAGAACGCACTCAGCTTTGGCAAGAACCTTAATACCGGCTTGATAGTAGGTCAGGACCTGCCTTGTCTTTAGACTTGGTTGCGGTAATGTTCGAACCAGGCCAGTATTCTATTATTCAAGTCGATTCTATGAAGCGGCCTCTTAAAGCCGTGGTACTCGTTTGGATATCTTACAAATACTGCTGTTTTGCCCAGCCTCCTCAGAGATTGGTAGAATTCTTCTGAGTGAGTTATCCTGCATCGGTAATCATTTTCTCCGTGCAAGAGCAGGATAGGCGTTTCAACATTTGCTACATGGCTAACCGGAGATCTATCCAGATACAAATGCCTATTTTCCCACGGTTTGCCGCCGTATTCATGTTCGTCAGCCCATATTATGTCGGTGCAGCCGTAATCTGTATAAAGGTTGGACACGGGAGCTCCAGCACATGCAGCTTTGAAAGCGTTAGTCTGAGTCACAATCCATGTGGTCATGTATCCCCCGTATGACCAACCGTGAACGAACATGTTTCGTTTGTCTATTGGGTGATTGGCTACAACTGTGTTTACCCCGTCCATAATGTCTGAATAGTCTTTATTGCCCCAATCTCCATCGATGCATGCAGAAAATTCCTGACCGTACGAAATGCTTCCCCTTGGGTTAAAGTAAGATACGTAGTACCCCCGGCCTGCAAACATTTGGGCTTTGAACATAAAAGCTGAACCGTATACACCGTGGGGTCCTCCGTGGATAAGGGTCACCATGGGACTATCTTTCTGTCCATCTTGGGCCGGATAAATGACCCAGCCATCTATTTGTTGTCCATCTCCAGCTGAGTACTGGAATTTGTCATACTTGCCTACCTGGATTTGGGACATAAACTCATCGTTATCGAAGGTGAGTCTCTTTTCCTTATCCTCTGTGAGCCATGTTACGTACAAGTTCTCAGGTTGTACAGGATTTGACCAGCGCAAGGCTAGCACACCTTGCTTTATGTGGAATGCAGACATGGCTTTTTCGGAAGAGCCTGAAACCACCTCCGGCTCCGTTGTTTCTTCAACCTGGGCTAAGGCAGGATCTACGCGATAAACATAAGGAGTTCCACAGTCTACGGCTGAAAAATATAGCACGGACCCGTCCCAGCATAGGGATGATCCATAGCCAAAAGTCACATCCGATGATATAAATGCTCCGGCCTCTAAGTCGGTTCCTTTTGTTACGTTTATGGCATCCTCTTCGCGGAGAGGTTGTGGTGCCGCACCTTCCTTTAGAGAATGTATAAAAGGGCTAACTGGTAACAGATAAAGATCGGTTTTGGTAGAAACACCTCTTGCGTTGTTGTGTCCCAAAAACCCAATGTATTCTCCATCAAAAGACCACTTAGGTTGGTAAGCAGGTCCTTCCGATTCGTACAAGAGGTAACTTTGCTTTTCTTCTAAATCTACGAGCCATAAGTCTGATTTGGTGTGATAATCTGCATCCTCTTGGCACAGTGCTGATGTGACAAGGTAACTACCACAAGGAGATATGCAGGGCAACCCGTAGTCGAAATCGCCCTGGGTTACTCGAAAAGTTTCCAATTCTTCATCAGGGTTAATGTTTTCTTTTAGATCCATATAGAAGATATGGGTTCTGGTATCGCCGTAGTATCCGATTCCGTCTCTTCTATATAGAAGGCGTGTAATTACCTTAATGTCGTTGGGTTTTTTCTCAGGGGGTGTTTTGTGAGGCTCGTCAGGGCTTAATCTTCGTTTTACTTGTTCAAGGGCACGATCCTTGTCTCCGTCTGGGCACCCTGGATAAGGAATCCAGTCATCGGGTTTAGCAAAAGTCTGTGAAAGGAAGAAGATACGACGCCCATCAGGTGACCATACAGGTTCGCTTTCAACTTTTTCCTTTGTTTTTGCACAGATTGCTTCTCCGCCATGTATATCTATAATCCAGATCTGGCTATGGGACATACGGTCGGATACGAAGGCGATTTTTTGGCCGTCAGGAGACCACTTAGGTGAACGATCTTTGCCCGAGTTTGTGAGCTGAATATCTCTTCCTGTATCAAGTTCAACCAGATGTATGTTGGTTACGTACTCATCATCTTTGATGGACTGCCGGACGTATGTGAGATAATTACCGTCTGGCGAAACCTCGAGGTTTCCATAGCAGACGATCTTACTGATATCGTCTGGATTAAGTGGTCGCTTATTCACTACTTGGCTCATTAAGTTTTCCTCCCTATGACATACTCCTATACGTATTCAATGGGGTCTGTTTGGGTTCCTGCTTGAGATCACTAGGTGCCTCATTGTGGAGTTAGTCTGCATTTTGAAGAAAATGTGGATGTCTATACATTTTTGTATATTCGAGAAGGATTAAGAGCTTGGCGCATCGAATATTGGCACAACAAACAGATGCAAATTGTGGAGCGATCCAGGATTTGACGCAGTTCAATTGGCTGCGGAGTTGCTTATGTTTGTTTATAGGATTTTCGTCGTGTTAGACCACCAATGGGGAGCTGCTGGATACACAAAGGACTAATGATCGTGTAGGATGAAGAATATATCACATCGGGGCGTCGACTCGCAGTTGTTCTGTTTCATTTATTTATGCTCCATACTTGGGTAATTGCCCGCCAGGATGTGCATGCTTGATTTGCGGCAAGGCAGCGCTGAGGGGGAGGTGATGATTTCGTACTGGAAATTTGTTTGAAGCCGGCTTATGCGATCAAGTTATTGGGGAGAAGTGCAAAAGCTGAGAAACATTGGAGATGTTTTGAGCGCCTTGGAGACGCTCAAGGAAAGGAAGGATAAAATGCGAAAAACCGGAGTATTGTTAGTATGCACGCTAGTGTTTGCCCTGCTTTTGGTCGGTTGTGGACCCAAAGAGCCTGAGACTGGTACAACTGGTCCTGATTTAGGCGGCTCCATAATATTTGGAATGACTGGAGACCCGGTTATTTTTAACCCAATTCTATCTACGGATGTCCCGTCAGGGGAGATTATTGACCTGACTTACAGTGGATTGGTTAGGGCAAATGAGAATCTCGAGATGGTTGGCGATTTGGCTGAAGAGTGGTCTTTCTCAGACGACGGTCTGGTTTGGACTTTCAAACTCAGAGAAGATGTAAGATTTCACGATGGGGAGCCTCTTACATCTGCAGATGTGAAATATACGTATGACGCTATCAAAGATCCTGACTATCAGGGAATAAGAGCTACAGATTTCAAACCAGTAGAAAAGATCGAAGCACCTGATGACTACACAGTAGTGTTTTATTTGAGTGAGCCATATGCGCCTTTGTTGACCAATCTTAGTTATGGGATTCTTCCCAAGCACATCTTCGAGCAGACTTCTATTAAAGATATGAAGCAAAATGAAGCTAACATGAACCCTATAGGTACAGGTCCCTATAAATTTGTGGAATGGCAAAAAGGCCAGCATATCATTTTGGAAGCCAACGAAGATTACTATGGGGAAGGCCCTTATATCGAGCAGGTTATATACAAATTCTATCAAGATGAGCAAGTAATGCTTGCCGCCTTAGAAAAAGGCGATATTAGCTATATGGGTTCAATTCCTCCAGATGATATAGAGAGAGTTCGTGACGAATATGCAGACCGCTTCGAATTTGTGGAAGTACCTCAGAACGGTTATACGTACATAGGTTTGAAGCAAACCCATCCTATTTTGAAAGAAAAAAATGTAAGGAAAGCTCTTATGTACGGATTGAATCGACAAGGAATTGTTGACGATATCTTGCTTGGTTACGGTACTGTTGTAAACTCCAATATTCCGCCTGTTTCTTGGGCATACGCCGAGGGGGAACTAGAAGAATATCCTTACGATCCGGAAAAAGCCAAGGATCTCTTGGAAGAGGCTGGATGGGTAGAGGGTCCTGATGGTATTAGAGTAAAGGATGGAGAAAAGCTTTCCTTCAGCGTCCTTACCAGCTCAGGAAGTAAACTGAATGAGTCTGTTATGATGATCGCTCAAGAAGATTGGCTTGATATAGGCGTTGAAATTCATCCTGAATTCATCGAATGGGCCGTTCTTTGCTCCCAATACCTGGACGTAGCCCAATTTGAAGCGTATTTGCTGGCTTGGAGTCTGGGGCTCGACCCTGATTTTTACCTGTTTTTCCACTCAGATGCCGCAGTTGATGAGAGAGGGCAGTTGGTCGGATTCAATGACGTAGAATTTAAGAACGAGAGGCTCGATGAGTTGCTAGAAGCTGGTCGCAGGGAGTTGGACCAGGAGAGGCGTAAAGAGATTTATATAGAAGCGCAAAAAATAGTGAACGAAGAGCTTCCGTACGTATTTCTATTCTCTAGAAATAGTGTAGCTGCTATGGATAACAGGGTTAAGGGTGTTGTGTGGTCGGCCTTAGGTCCCATGTTCCCAGAATTGTGGTACATTGAAGAGTAACTAGCTAATTCGACGGCAAGGCCTAGCAGGAAGGTTAAGCGCTTTCTTGCTAGGCCTTGAAGAAGGAGAGGTACTAAGGTGGGCAAATACGTTGTTCGAAGATTGCTGCAGATGATTCCATTGCTAATTGGCATATCCATAGTGAATTTTTTCATAATGTATCTTGCTCCTGGCGATCCAGTTCTTCTTCTAACGGAACGAAATGCCACCCAGGAAGAGATTGCTAGAATCAAGGCTTTGTATGGGTTGGATCAACCCCTCCCTGTACAGTACGTTAAATGGTTAAAGCAAGTTCTTAAGGGGGATTTAGGTCGTTCTTTCGTTGATGGGAGGCCTGTTTTAGATCACATATTAGAGAGGCTGCCTTATACTTTATACTTGAACCTTGTGGTCATGATAATAATCTATGCATTGGCCATCCCCATCGGTATTACTTCGGCGTTGAAGCAGTATTCAGTTTACGACCATATAGTCACGTTTTTCGCCTTTTTCGGTCAGGCGCTGCCAAGCTTCTGGTTTGCATTGATTCTGATATACGCGGTAGGGATAAAATCCAGTTGGCTACCTATTTCAGGAGTAGGAACAATAGGAATTAGTTTAAAGACCCACGGTTTTTGGACGGTATTGCTTGACAGGGCTAAGTACTTGATCTTGCCCGTAATCGTGATTTCTTTAGGCAGCATGGCTGGAATCACAAGGTATATGAGATCTAGCATGTTGGAAGTTATCAATCAAGACTACATACGTACAGCTAGAGCGAAAGGGTTGCCCGAGAATGTGGTGATTCGCAAACACGCTCTTAAAAACGCCCTTTTGCCCATAATTACCCTTATCGGTTTTGAACTACCAATTTTGTTTAGCGGCTCTGCGGTCATTGAGACTATCTTTTCCTGGCCCGGATTGGGGCTTTTATCGATAAGAGCCGTCTATCAGAGAGATTACCAGATAGTGATGGCGCTTAACTTGATAGGGGCAATACTTATGGTCATAGGTAATTTTATTGCGGATATCCTCTACGTAATTGTCGATCCAAGAATTGAGTATCAGTAGGAGCTGGTGATGTCTCGTGGCAACGGAAAAACATTTACCCCCTGAACACCTAGAGGATAATTTTGGGGGCGATGCACTGACGCTTGAGCCTGAAAGTTATGGAAAGATGGTATGGCGTCGGTTTAAACAGCATAAATTAGCTATGTTCGGGCTATATTTTTTGATTTTTATGTATTTGGTTGCGATTTTTGCACCTCTAATTGCACCTCAATCTTACAGAGCGACTGATACCCCCAATAGACTGAAAGGGGTATCTAGGGAACACTTGATGGGTACTGACCATTTGGGAAGAGATGTATTCAGTCGGGTCATATGGGGTAGCAGGGTTAGTTTATCTGTAGGTTTTGTTGCAGCCGGTGTGGCAGTGTTATTGCTGTCTCTTATACACATCT
>DGFF01000026.1:0-14698 GCA_002391545.1 Candidatus Fermentithermobacillaceae bacterium UBA3907
GCCAAAGAGTCCCCTACGTTCTTTATCCCTCCAAGTCCATACCGTATATCCCCGCCTTCAACGGAGAACTCGACCATACTGTGGTTAACGCAGGGCCCCCTTATGCCTATGCCCAAACGTTTGGCCTCTTCCAAATACAATCCTACTTTGCTTTGCACACCTTTTACTGACGAAAGAAGAGCGGCCATGAACTGGGCCGGATAATTCGCTTTTAGATAGGCGGTTCTGTACGCTATCAATCCATATGGGGCTGCATGGTTTTTGTTGAAACCATAGTTGGCAAATTTGAGAATAAGATCCCATATGCCCTGCGCATCTCTGTGGGTTAGCCCTTTATTCATAGCACCGTTCATAAACTTGTCTTCCATTTCTAACAATAATCTTCTATCTTTTTTCCCCACAGCTCGGCGTAAAATATCGGCCTCACCGAGCGTAAGTCCTGCTATTTGGTTAGCGATTTTCAAGATCTGTTCCTGATAAACTAGCACGCCGTAGGTATCTTTCAAAACTGGCTCTAGAGCAGGATGGGGATAACGAGGTGCACCACGCCTACCTTGGATGTACTGGGGAATTTGCTCCATAGGTCCTGGTCTGCATAGAGCCACAGCATCTACAATATCGCTAAATTCACTAGGTTGCATCTCCTTTAAAAAATCTCTAACCCAGGTAGATTCCAGCTGAAAAACGCCTAAAGTTTCCCCTTTCGCAAGCAGCTCGTAAGTAGCCGGATCATCAAGGGGTATCTCTTCAATATCCAGAACGTGCTCTGCATTCCCTTCTTGGGCCAAACTTTGGTTAACAAGGTTTACCGCTTTCTGAATTACGGTCAGGGTTCTAAGACCCAAAAAATCCATTTTCAAAATCCCCAGCTTTTCCAGGTCATCCATGGGGTACTGGGTAATAACCAATCCATCCTGGCTCCTAGCTAGGGGAGTATATTCCCACAAGGGGTCTTTACCTATGACTACTCCAGCCGCATGGACCGATGAATGCCTAGGCATACCTTCTAATTTCTCAGCGATCTCAATCAACTCTCGAATCTCTTCTCGCTCCATAGCCTTTCTAATATCTGGAACTGTATCAATAGCTCTGGAAATAGTTATGCCAGGTTGTTGCGGTATCATTTTGGCGATCTTATCTACTTCTCCGTAGGGCAAGTTTAAAGCGCGGCCCACATCTCTTATAGCCGCTCGTGCCGCCATCGTACCAAAAGTAATTATCTGCGCTACCCTATCACTACCGTATTTTTCCCTGACGTATGCGATTACCTCATCTCTGCGGTCATCTTGAAAATCAATATCTATATCTGGCATGCTTATTCGTTCCGGGTTGAGAAATCTTTCAAACACCAAGTCATGTTCTAACGGGTCTATCCCGGTAATCCCAAGAGCATATGCAACCAAGCTGCCAGCCGCAGAACCCCGCCCAGGGCCCACTGCAATCCCTTGCTTTTTCGCGTACTCCACAAAATCCGCCACTATTAAGAAGTAAGAGGAGTAGCCCATACTTTTTATGACGCTGAGCTCGTACTCCAACCTTTCTTGTCTAGTCTCATCAATAACACCGCCTGACTTTCTCTTCAATCCTTCCGTGGCCAGCTCAGACAGTAGAACGAATGAGTCTTGCCCATCAGGCAAGGGATACTCAGGCAAGTGAATTGACGAAAAGTCTAACTGCACATTACACCGATCCGCTATGAGTCCAGTATTAGATATGGCTTCCGGTAAGTCTGCAAATTCCAGAGCCATCTCTTCAGGAGATTTAAAATAGAATTCATCGCTTGGGAAACGAAGTCTTGAAGGGTCGTCGATGTTGGTGCCAGTCTGAATCGCTAGTAAAATCTCATGATATCTAGCATCCTTTCGCGTCAAATAGTGACAATCATTGGTAGCAACCAACGGAACGCCGTATCTCTCAGATAAAGCGACAAGCTCCTTGTTTATTTCTTCTTGCCCTTCAACACCGTTTCTCTGTATCTCAATAAAAACGTTATCTTTGCCGAAGATATCTAGATATCTGCACAGGCTTTTCCCAGCTTCACCCTTTAACCCTCGTGCCAACCACGAAGGAATTTCACCAGCAATACATCCGGTCAGGGCTATTAGGCCTCTAGAGTACCTGGACAGTGTTTCAAGGTCTACCCTTGGCCTGTAGTAAAAACCTTCCAAAAACCCAATGGACACGATTTTCATCAGATTCTTGTACCCTTCATTTGTCTCGGCCAAAAGAACTAGGTGGTATGGATCGTCCTTTACACCTTGGTTTTTTGTGTGTCTAGATCCACGGGCCACGTAAACTTCGCATCCGACAATAGGGCGTAAGCCTACCTCGCGGCAAGCATTATAGAAACTTAAAACCCCATACATGCTGCCGTGATCTGTTATGGCGACAGAATCCATCCCCATTCTTCGTGCCAAGGAACACATTTCTTTGATCCTGCAAGCCCCGTCCAGCAAACTGTATTCAGTATGCACATGCAGATGACTAAACTTACCCATTATTCGCCTCCAATACATGCGAATTGCAGCTTTGGCACATATCCTTTAATATGCAAACGTTGCATTTCGGCTTCCTTGCTGTACACACCCTTCGGCCATGTTCTATGAGCATCAAATGCAACTTCATCTTAATATCCTCTGGAACTACACCTTCAAGCATGCTTTGTGCAGAAGAGGCAGCCTCCGTTTCTCCTACCAAACCCAGTCGCTTGACCACTCTTAAAACGTGGGTATCTACAGGAAACGCAGGTTTCCCCAACCCAAACGCAAGCACGCAAGCGGCTGTCTTAGGACCTACCCCTGGAAGGGAAGTCAAGTACTCGAAACAACGTTCTTTTGGCCAATCATACAACGGGTCAAGCGTAATCGCCCCAAAGTCCTCTTTTATTTTACTGAGCGCCGCCTTAATCTGTTTCGCCTTTTGCCTATACAATCCTGCACAGGAAAGAGCTCCTTCTATAATTTCAGTATCTGCACCCAAGAGATACTCCCAATCTGGAAATTCGGTTTTTAACTGCAAAAAGGCACGAGAACTCAGTGTATCGTTTGTGGCTTGCGAAATCATGGTCGCCACTAAAGTATCTACAGGATTGTTCTGGACAGGTTCAAGTAAAGAAGATCTCGCTCCCTGGTACATTTTTTCAAGTTTTTCAAATACCAAAATTACAGCATTTTCTTCGACCACGCAGTTAACTCTCCAATCTATTTCAAACCCTCTGTCCAAAAAAACTACACACCCAAAATTGGACATACTAATTCAGACTGTTCACAATATTCTTGAATGCCCGTCCCCGTTCTTCAAAGTTGGCAAACATATCATAGCTTGCGCATGCTGGTGAAAGAACAACCGAACTGCCGGGTAGAGCAATGCTCTTAGCCAACAATACTGCCTCTTCCAAATCTTTAGCCTGCAAAATTTCGACATCTTTTGCTTTGGAAGATCCTTCTCTTGCTAAAGCTCGGTGTAAGGCTCCTTCTATCCTTTCAGAACATGCGCCTAACAAAACTACTTTTGCACCTATTTCCACAATTTTATCAGCTAGCATATTGAAAGACAGTCCCTTATCATAGCCTCCCAGGATAACTACGAGGGGACTATTAATAGTCTCTAGAAGGGCAATGGTCCTATCGGGTGAAGTAGCAATAGAATCATTGTAGAACTTCACTCCATCAACCTCGCGCACATATTCTATTCTGTGTTCCAAACCGCGAAACGATCTGATAGCAGTTCTCATTCCTTCAGGGCTCGCACCAAGGCTAGAAGACACAAGAATGGCTCCAAGGGCGTTAGAGATGTTGTGCAGCCCAGGAATCCAAAGATCGCCCCTTTGGGCAATGCAAACCCTGTCTCCTGTCTCGGAAACATATATTAGATCATCTACATCTAAAAAAGCCCACTTGTGCTGAGACTGTCCATCTACTGTGCTAGGCGGGGTAACAGAAAAAAAGCCAACCCTCCCTGGGCATTCACTCTCCAAAACTCTTACTAGATCTTCATCGTAATTCAAAAACGTCCAATCATCTTCATCCTGAAATCTAAAAATCTTTTTCTTAGAGTCTGCATACTCTGCAAAGCTTTCATGCACATCGAGATGGTTGGGACGGATGTTGAGGAGCAAAGAAACATTCGGGCTAACATCACACAACTGGAGCTGAAAACTAGATAACTCTAGTATTACTAGGGAATCTTCCGATATGTCGTCTACCTCCTCGATCAATACTGACCCAATATTTCCTCCCAAAAGAACTGGCTTTCCTAATCGGCTCTCTTTTAGCATGGAAGCTGCCAACATCGCCGTAGTAGTCTTTCCCGAACTCCCTGTAATTCCTGCTACGGTAGCTTTGCACCTGTGCAGAAATAAAGCAATTTCAGTGGAAATGAACGCTCCCTTCTCCTTAGCCTCTATGATTTGGGGCTGATTTTTCTTCATGCCTGGGGTCAGGAAAATGTTAGGAAATTGCGGGAGAGGATCCAAATATCCCTGGCCTAGACTCCACTGCACATTCAATTGCGAAAACTCGTCATAGACAGCACCAAGTTCCTCCTCGGTTTTTTTGTCAAAGCACGTAATAGACGCTCCTTCTTTTAGGAGATAGCGACATAAAGCTTGGTTAGATACACCCATACCTACTATGGCAACTTTTTCGTCCTTAAAAGATTTCATGTTTTTCCATCCACATCCATCTGATAATATCTGTTCTAATAAGGTAAAGGGCCTAGCGCAGGCTCAGGCCCTTTCTATCGAGAATTATGTCTATGCCAATGTCTCCAAAACTTGGGCTAATCGGTTCAATCCCTCTTCGATCTTCTCCATAGACGTAGCATAGGAGAACCTCAAATTACCGGAAGTGCCAAAAGCGCTACCTGGGACTACTGCGATCCTTGCATCCTCTAGCAATATTTCTGCAAGGACATCATCATTAGTAACCCGTTTGCCTGAAAGAGTCTTGCCGATAATTTCACTAACATCAGGGTACACATAGAACGCCCCCGGCGGCGTTAAACACTGGAATCCGGGCATTTCGTTGAGCCTCGACACCATATAGTCCCTACGCTTCTTGAATTCAATCCGCATGGCGTAAAGAGGCTCTTGTGGCCCTGTAAGCGCCTCCAAGGCCGCTTTCTGAGAGATAGATGTAGCATTAGAAGTTGAATGGCTCTGCAAATTACTCATAGCCTTTATAACATCCTCTGGACCTGCCGCGTAACCAATCCTCCAGCCTGTCATAGCGTACGCTTTCGACACGCCGTTTACAGTTATTGTAATATCCTTTACCTCGGGTCCAATTGAGGCAAAAGAAACATGTTCTCCTTCGTACACCAGTTTCTCATAGATCTCATCAGAAATTACTGCAATGTTGTGTTTTACGCAAACCTCAGCGATGGCCTCTAGTTCTTCCTTAGTGTATATAGCGCCAGTAGGGTTTGACGGGGTGTTAAGTATGAGCAACGATGTTTTGGGTGTGACGTGTCTTTCAATATCTTCGGCGGTAACTTTAAATCCTTTATCAATGGTTGTCGACAATATTACAGGCCTGCCTCCTGCTAGGTTGACCATCTCAGGATAGCTTACCCAATAAGGAGCAGGAATAAGAACTTCGTCTCCTTCATCACACAAAACCTGTACTGCATTATAGATGGAATGTTTGGCACCGCACGAAACCAGAATCTGAGACGGCTTATATTCAAGGTCATTGTCTTCTTTGAACTTTGCACAGATTGCCTCTTTGAGTTCAGGAATTCCCGACGCAGGTGTGTATTTGGTAAACCCTGCATCGATCGCTACTATCGCAGCCTCTTTGATATGGTCTGGAGTGTCAAAATCAGGTTCCCCTACTCCGAAACTGATAACATCAACTCCCTCGCTGATCAGGGCTTTAGTCTTAGCATCTAGAGCCAAGGTCGGCGAAGCGCCGATAGACTTGGCGCGAGCTGAAAGTTTCATAATCTTACACCTCCTACATTTTCACTTAAGTGTATAATACAACGCTCATGCTATTATTTCTATGTTCACTGCTGTAACACCTCCATGAGCGGTTCAAATAAAGTTAGCAAAATTCTCAGTTTCCCAAACACACCCTCATAGCTGAAACGAGTATAATAAAGATGAGTTTTAAAGATGCCATCTATACCCCCAGATACTGCGGTCAGGAAGGAAGGCAAACCATATGAAGAAAAGAAATGGTGGTTTCCTGCGCGTAGCAGTAGTAGTGCTCAATTTGGGACTGTCCCTTGTAGGCGCTTCCTTGGTAGGAATGTACTTAGGGTCGTTTGTTGACGCCAAAACTTCAAGTCGTATATATACGCCAATAGGTCTATTAGTAGGTTTGGCGTTGGGGTTACACAGATCATGGTATATCCTGAAAGATGTAACTGAAAATAAAAAGTAGTCTGGCATTACCCGATCACTATCACCTTAATGCCAGACCGATCCTTTTTACTACCTAACACAAAACCTTAAAACCTCAGCGTTTTATGAAGAGCCTCCATGTTCAGCGCTGGGATTGAATTCTGCAACTCCTGCGCTTCGGCTGGAAACCCCTTCAGCATCGTCACCATTTTCAGCAGCGATAACATCAGTAAACTGCTTCTCGTAAAGGGATTTATACATCCCACCCAAGGCAACAAGTTCGTCATGATTGCCAACTTCCTTAACTTTACCACTCTCTATAACGTAAATCCTATCTGCATTACGCACTGTAGAAAGCCTATGTGCTATAACCACAGAAGTTCTGCCCTCAAAAAGTTTTACCAACGCCTTTTGAATTAGATATTCTGTATACGCATCAACTGACGAAGTCGCTTCATCTAGGATTAGGATCCTGGGATCAGCTAGGATCGCACGAGCGAACGACAGAAGCTGTCTCTGGCCTACAGATAGCCGTGAACCTCTCTCACGCACTTCAGTATCATATCCATCTGGAAGGTTGATAATGAAATCGTGGGCTCCAACGATTTTCGCCGCTTCTTCCACTTCTTCATCTGTAGCATCCAAGCGTCCGTACCTAATATTTTCCCGTATAGTACCGGAAAAAATGAAGGTGTCCTGCAATACTATACCCATATTCCTTCGCAAAGATTCTATGGTTACGTCTCTTACATCTATATCGTCTATGAGAACACGCCCCTCTTGCACATCGTAAAATCGGCATATAAGGTTTATGATCGAGCTCTTGCCTGCACCTGTAGGACCCACAAGAGCGATTGTCTCTTTGGGCAGAGCTTCCAGGCTAACTCCGTGAAGGACCGGATGATCAGGATCGTATCCAAAAACTACATCCTCGAGCTTGACATGACCTTCTATATCCTTCAGCTCTATAGCGCCTTCCTTATCTTTCACGTTTGGCTCAGTCTCAAGCACTTCAAATATCCTTTCTGCTGAAACTCCTGCCTGCAATACTACGTTGTACATATCCACCAGGTTCCTTATGGGCCAGAAAAACCTGGTCATGTAGTTCAGGAACGCAGATATGGTCCCAATTGTGATCGCAGGGTCACCCCAAGACATTTGAAGCCCTCCGTAGTAAACGATCAGAGCAGAACCAAGGGCCGCTATCATGTCTACGATAGGATTGAACATAGCGCGTAATTTTTCCGCTTCCATTTGAGCTTCAAAACTTCTGTAGGTAGTTTCAACAAACCGTTCCGCATTTACATCTTCACGGGAAAAAGCTTGCACAATTCTCATTCCCGAGATAGATTCCTGCAGATTTGCGCTTATATCCGCTGCCCTACGCCTTACCTTGTGGTAAGCCCGAGTCATTCTAGTCCTAAGTGTCCACACAACTATGAATAGAATCGGTACGATAGTAAGGGCAATCAAAGCCAGCTTTGTATTCATCCGAAGCATTATAACTACTATAGCCACCAAACTAACCAGGTCGCTTACAAGCCCCAGTATACCCGAGGTCATAAGATCGTTTATGGCTTCAACGTCACTAGTAACTCTAGACATTATTCTTCCGGCCTGTATCCTATCGTAAAAATCCAATCCTAAATCCTGAAGGTGTGAGAACAATCTATACCTCATTGAAAACAGCATGTTTTGCCCAACCCATGCCATCATGTAGTGCTGGGCAACGCGCAAAAGTTCTATCACAGCTATTACAAGAAGGTAAGTTAGGGCTGTCTTAGTAACCTGTTCTATGCTTCCGGCAGGTATATCTACGTCAAGGATTCTTCTTATGAGCAGCGGGCCAAATGTACCCATAATAGCAACTGCTATGGTCATAACCAAAGCCAAGGCCAAGTGCCATTTAAACGGGACTATAAATTCTACAAGTTTGGGTATATGGCTAAAATCCACTTGTTTTAGGTCTATATCATCAGTATCTAATCCGCCATGATGTCCCATTAATTGCCACCCCCTTGGTTAAAAACAGATTCAATTTCGTCGTCACCAAGAAAATTGATCTCTTGAGGCCTAAACTGCAAGTTGTAAATGGCAGTATATATTCCACCTAACTCCAATAGTTCCTCATGGGTTCCTTCTTCCACTATAGTACCGTTGTCCAAAACTACGATCCTATCGGCGTCTCTTACAGTCGACAACCTTTGCGCGATGATAAACGCCGTTCTATCCTTAAGCAATCGAGAAAAAGCCTGCTGAATCTGCATCTCAGTTTCCACGTCTACGCTCGATGTCGACTCGTCTAATAGAAGTATCCTAGCATCCATAAGGAGAGCCCTTGCAATAGCCACCCGCTGTTTTTGACCTCCAGACAGTCCGACGCCTCTCTCGCCTATTATAGTGTCGTAACCGTCAGGTAGGCTCATTATGAAATCATGGATATGAGCAGCTTTTGCCGCCTCTATTATCTCTTCATCTGTGGCCTCTGGCTTACCGTAAGCTATATTGTCTCGTATAGAAGCGGAAAACAAGAACGTTTCCTGAGTAACTATTCCAATCTGCCTCCTGAGACTCTCCAAAGTAACATCCCGAATGTCTATTCCATCTATCAGTATTCTCCCCTCAGTTGGATCATAAAACCGCGGTATAAGCATGATCAGGGTGCTCTTCCCTGACCCTGTGCCTCCAAGAATGGCGACAGTTTCGCCAGGGGCAACATCCAGATTAATGTTTTTAAGAACCATATTTACCCCGTCATATGCAAAGCTCACGTTGTCGAAAGTTACTCTTCCTTCTATCTTACCTATAGGCTTAGCTCCCGGCTTGTCCCTAACATCAGCTTCTGTATCCAAAATTTCGAATATTCTTTCGCCTGACGCAATCGTCCTTTGGACCATGCTTACAATCCAACCCAAGCTGCGTATGGGCCCTAGCAACTGTCCCAGTAGCATGTTAAAAGAAATCAGAGTCCCAAGACTAAGCTCAAAAGATATAACCTGGCGCCCTCCATACCACAAGATGAGAGCTAATGACGTCTCTGTGAGCAATCTCATTAGCGACCAGTTAATAGCCGAAAGCCTTTCCGCCCTTATGCTACGCTGTAACAGTTCCATATTATCCCTTTCGAACTTTTCAAGTTCGTATTCCTTCCGCGCAAAAGCTTTTACCACTCTTTGACCTGCTATGTTCTCTTGTATCCTAGTGTTTACCACTGCCACCTGCTCTTGAATCTGTGCGAACATAGGACGCACTTTTGTAGAATATATTTTCACCCTCCAAAGAAGCAAAGGAACGGTAACCATGGATATAAGCGTAAGTTTCCAGTTGAGAGAAAGCATGAGGATCAAAGTAGCTGAAAAAGAAACTACAGTTGATACGATCTGAACTATTCCATTGGATAAAAACCTCTGCACAGCATTTACGTCTGAAGTAACCCGTGACATAAGCTGACCTGTTTGGGCTTGATCGTAGAAACTGTAAGAGAGCTGTTGCAGATGCCTGTAAAGCGTGTTTCTTATATCAAAAACTACTTTTTGCCCAGCGTAAGCCATGTTGAATCGCTGTAGATATTGAATTATTCCCTTCACTGCCGCCATACCAAATATGGCAAGACCTGCGTAGAGTAAAAGGTCATACTTTTCGGCAGCCAAAACTCCATCAACAACCCATCCTATGACCATGGGCTGTAACAAATTCAATCCTGATATTGCCAAAAGGAAGACGAGCGCAAGCGCATATCTTTTCCAGTAGGGAGCTACAAATTTTAGCAATCTGCGAAGTACGCTCATATAAATAAACCACCCTCTTTTCTGACGCGTACCGCAACCACGAATAATCTCTGCGGTACTAATAATCCAATATGATACAATCTCGTTACACGAAATAATATTATCACATTAAATCACAATAGATTCAACTCTTTCCCTCTGGAGCAATGCCTAATTCTTCATATCTTTTGAGAAACCGAGACAATATATCCATATTAATCCGAACGATTTCTGCCCATGCAGCAAGAAGGTCATAACCGTCTGGAGTCATAGAGTACACCCGTCGTGCTGGTCCAGTACCTGAAGTATCCCATTCAGACGCGATCATTCCTCGTTTTTCTAGTTTGCGCAAGTATCTGTATACTGTACCCGGATCTTGATTATCTGAAAACCCAAAATCTTGCAAACGGGCGATAAGTTCGTAACCATAGGAATCCTCCTCGCTCAACAGCAATAACAAACAAGCTTCCAAAAACCCTTCTGGCTTAACAACACCTTCGGACGCTTTGTCATGATGCCATTGATGGCGATCTTCCCTGTTATGCTCCCTGCATTCGCCGTCTGTTGGCTTCTCTTGTTCAAAAAAACTCATTCTATCCCTCCTTCTATCGTATTATAGAACCAAAAACACCTATATGCAACATACATATATCTATACGACATTCATATGCTAAATTCCTTCTTTTATTTAAATCAAAATAGCAAAAAAACAAACAAGGCCCATTCGTGTTAGAATACTTACGCAAGGAGGTATATAAGCTGAAATCGGAGCTCCCAGCATCTAATTATTTAAATGACCAAGAGCCATTCCTAGGCCAGATCTTCGGTGCAGACGGTATTTTGGCATCCTTAATACCCAATTTTGAAAAAAGGCCTCAACAAATAGAAATGGCGCACCTAGTTTTTCGCTCCATTAACGACGGGGAGCATCTCATAGTAGAAGCAGGGACTGGGGTAGGCAAATCTCTGGCTTATTTGGTACCAGCTGTTTACTGGTGTTTGACTACAAAGAACCGGATTGTAGTATCCACCCACACAGTAAATCTTCAGCAGCAGCTGGTTAATAAAGATATCCCTTTGGCTGCACAGGTTTTCCATGACAGCATAGGATCGTTGAACTACGCTTTATTCAAGGGACGCAGTCACTACTTGTGCTTAAGAAAATGGAACAGGGTTTACGAAGAAACTCTAGGAAGACTTCAACTGGTCAAACCAACCGCCGATGAACTGATCTTAGAAAATATTCTAGACCTCATAAACGCAGGCACCTGGGATGGTGACCGAGACAACCTGCCTTTTAACGTAAGTGACAACATCTGGAGTAGTTTGTGCTCAGAAAGCAATAAATGTATGTCGCTAAAGTGTCCGTTCCGAGATAGTTGTTTCTATATAAAACAAAGAAAACGTTTGGAAGAATGTCACCTGATCGTGGTGAACCACGCTCTATTCGCTGCCCATTTAAAGGTTTTTTCCGATACCTCTGGTAAGACTTCTTTGCTTCCAGGGTTTGACGTAGCGGTTTTTGATGAAGCCCACCATTTGGAAGAAGTTTTTAGGGATAGCCTTACTTTCGAACTCGGCTATAATCATCTCAAACATTTGGCCGACGATACATTGAGGATGCTATCCCGTCAACCTTTTCTGAGATTAGTGCCTCAAGAAACCCGATCTCGCGTAGAATCTACTCTTCAAGGATGTTTGAATGCTTTAGAGAATAATCTGGCGTCCTTAGATCCTCATGTGCTCTATTTGGCTCTGGAAAACTCAGGAGAAACCAGACGATATGCTAGCGCCAAATCCAACAGGGATAAATGTAGACTAACTCAACGTAACTTGGTGGATCAAAGACTCTTAAAATCCTTGAGGAACCTGTCTGACCTGATCGGTGAGTGGACTGATTTCGATTTATCTGATGAGGAAAGATTCGATGCCAGCGCTCTTGCTAGACGGTATTCTGAAATCGCTCAAACAATAAAAACTATTAACTCTTTGGAAGGTGACGGTTATTCGTTCGTCTACTGGTCAGAAATGGAACAAAGAGGCAGACAGAGAAATGTAACCTTGAAAGGCGCCCCTTTGGAGGTTGCCTCCTATCTTGAAGAGGCTTTATGGTCTTCGTTGCATTCTGCAACACTTACTTCAGCTACTTTATCAACAAACAATTCTTTTGAGTACGTTAAGAATCTGCTGGGCATAGAAGGAAATGAAGCAATAGTAGGATCGCCCTTCGATTTCCGTAATCAAGCGTGCCTGTGTGTACCTCAAGACATTCGCGGCACAGATCCGAACAAAGCAATCTTTGAAGAGTACATAGCCGAAACCATTCTAGATATTGTAGACCTAGTGCAAGGACGTACTTTCGTTCTGTTCACATCCAAAAAATCTCTCCAGAAAGTAAGCAACTTAACACGAGATAGGATAGAAGAAAAAGGTTACCCTGTCTTGGTGCAAAACCAAATGCCAAGGGATGCGTTGCTTTCGGAGTTCAAAAAACTGGGAAATGCAGTGCTAATGGGTCTAGACTCGTTTTGGGAAGGTGTAGACGTACCTGGTGAGGCCCTTTCCTGCGTTGTAATCACCAGACTTCCGTTCCCTGTTCCAGATCATCCTATTATGCAGGCTAGAGAAGAACTATGGAGAGAACAAGGGCTTAACCCATTCATTCATTATTCTTTGCCTGTAGCCACTCTAAAACTTAAGCAAGGCTTTGGACGGTTGATACGGTCTAAGACAGATAAAGGTGCAGTCGTAATACTAGACGGAAGAATATTGACCAAAAACTACGGGAAGTCTATTTTGAAAAGCCTCCCGCCAGCAACGCTTATTACTAACCTTGAAGACATAACAAAATTCATAACGTACCAATAGAAAGGGTGCCCAGCCTGACCTGAAAGCACCCTGTTTATTCGCCGTACCACCCGAAATTCTTTCTATCTATACACAGCTGACGCAGCCTGTAATCCTACGCCAGGGTTAATCTTTGCCCCAACAGATGTAAGAACATCCTCAAGAGCTGCCAGAAACGTAACGACATTACCTTTCGTTGAGTTGGTTCCCATCAAGCCTATGCGCCAAACCCTACCCTTAAATTCCCCTAAAGCCGCCCCGATCTCTATGTCATACTCTTTTAGAAGCCTACTGCGTACCAAAGCATCATCTGCATCGTCAGGCAGATATACAGTGGTGAGGCTGGGCAGACGATAATCAGGTTCGACCACAAGTTTCATTCCCATGGCTTCCAACCCAGTCATCAAGGCCTGCTGGTTTAGCTGGTGTCTAGCCCACCTAGATTCCAACCCTTCTTCCTTTATGATCCGCAAAGCCTCGTTGAGAGCGTATATCATATTTACTGGTGCCGTATGGTGGTAAAATCGTTCGCTTCCCCAGTAACGTGAAATCATGGCCAAGTCCAGGTACCAGCTTTGGCATTTAGTCTCTCTATTCTTTATAAAATCCAACGCCCTAGGTCCAACCGTTACGGGTGCAAGCCCTGGAGGGCAGCTGAGGCACTTCTGAGTACCTGAGTACACGAAATCCAATTCTAGTTCATCTACAGGCACCTTTACACCACCTAGCGATGTCACCGCGTCAACAACAATTCGCATACCATTTTCATGGGCCATAGAAGCAATATCTTCGAGAGGCTGTAGGACACCTGTCGAAGTTTCTGCGTGCACTATTCCTATAATCTTAGCATCTGGGTTTTCTTTTATGGCTTTCCTCACGTCCTCAGGATCGACTATGCTCCCCCAAGGCCCGTCCACTCGCACAACTACAGCTCCTGATCTTTCAGCTACGTCAACCATACGCTCGCCAAAAACCCCTGCCACGCATATGATGGCTTTGTCCCCAGGTTCTATAGAATTTACAATAGCAGTTTCCATTCCAGCTGAACCAGTGCCTGAAATCGGTATTGTAAGTTGGTTTGCAGTTTGAAAAACATAACGTAAAAGATCAGTAGTTTCATCCATGATTTTAACAAAATCCGGATCAAGGTGACCAATAGTTGGCTCAGAAAGCGCCCTCAACACCCTAGGATCTGCGTTACTTGGGCCCGGTCCTAACAACAGTTTCGATTTGGGATTCCGCAGGTTCATCTCGTTCGTCTCTCCTTTTGCTTGTTATGACTTCAAACAAGATTCAGTTCTTCCAATGCGACTTTTATCTCCTCTTTTTCCCTTTCTCCCAGAGGCAGTATAGGCCTTCTAGGCAATCCTCCAAAATAGCCTATCATATCCAAAGCTGCCTTCAACCCTGCAACCCCGTATTTAGCAGTTACAAGATTATTGAGTCTAAGTATGCTCTTTTGAATGGCTCGCGCCTTGTCAAACTGACCTGTCCTTACAAAGTCATAAATGTTCACACACAAATCAGGTGCCACATTGGCCAACGCAAGGGTCCCTCCTGATGCTCCCATTACCAAACTTGGCATTAGAAAACTCGCTGAGCCAGCGAATACTGCAAAATCTTGAGGGACATCCCTCAAGATCTCCGATATCTGAACTATGTTTGGGCTGGAGTCTTTTATCCCTTTAATGTTGGGATGATGACATAATCTCTTAACCAGTGACGGAGTCATGTT
>DGFF01000026.1:14958-17438 GCA_002391545.1 Candidatus Fermentithermobacillaceae bacterium UBA3907
TGGGGTGAAATGATGAGCGCCGCGTCAGCCCCAACATCTGCAGCCTTTTTTGTCACCCTTATAGTCGCTCTAGTGCTTTCACACCCTGTACCTGCAATTACCAGCTTATCCTTTGGAAAATGCTTACGTGCGTAAGCCCACAACTCCACCTTTTCTTCTTCATCAACGTTAGGTTGTTCGCCGTTTGAACCAAGAACCACTATTCCTGAAAGCCCTGTGTTTCCCCATTTGGCCAGATTTTCTCCTAATTTGTCGTAAGCGATCTCCTCGTCTATAAACGGCGTAGGGATCGGAGCAAATATACCTTGAAACATTGAGGTCCCTCCTTAGCATTCACTATATCCGCACGCAAGACATTTGAGACATCCTTCTACGTGGATCAAGTTCCACGTACCACATTCAGGGCACAAGCCGAATTTCTTGCTAGGAACAAGGGGTAGTTCATCTTGATACGGCCTGACCTCGTAAACCTCATCTTCTTCTTTTTCTTGTAAATGGTTAATGTACTCGTCTATAAACTGTCCAATTGCATCGGGAACCGAGCGAACCCTATTAGGTCCAAATCCGATACTCCTTGAACCTCCTATACCCATAAGTTGGTCAGCGATTTCTTGAGGATCTATACCTGATCTCAGCGCAATAGAAACCATCCTTGCAATGGCTTCTGTAAATGCGGCCACATCACTACCTGCTTTTCCTATCTGGGCAAAAAGCTCGACTGGATGACCATCCAAAGTGTTTAATGTGAGAAACAGCTTGCCCAAAGGTGTTTCTTTAGCAGTTGTGAACCCTTCCAAGGTGCTAGGCCTTTCAATAGGCCTAATCCTACCCCAAATCCCATTTACCCCAGATTCCCTGCCTTTCATCTCCCCTCTATTTCGGTCACCACGAGCATCGGACGTGCCTGCCCCTGCACCAACAGTTAGCACTTGCTCCTGCCTGCTTCCGTCTCTATATACTGTAACGCCCTTGCATCCTAGTTCGTACGCTAGGAGAAACACTGTCTTGACATCTTCTTGAGTAGCGTCTCGTTTGAAGTTTACCGTTTTGGAGACTGCATTATGGGTGAACATCTGAAATGCTGCCTGCATTCGGACATGCCACTCTGGACTTATTTCATGAGATGTCACAAATACCTTGCGGACCTCTTCCGGAACTTGGCCGACGTCTTCTAGACTCCCTCGCCTAGCAATCTCCTTCATGAGGTCCTCAGAGTAAAACCCTAGCGTCTTAGCCACGTATTCGAAGCTGGGCGTTACCTCCACCAACATTTTGTCGTCTAAAACGCGTCTAGTAAAGGCTATGCTGAAAAGGGGTTCTATTCCCGACGAAGCCCCAGCTATTATGCTTATAGTGCCAGTTGGAGCAATAGTGGTAGTAGTAGCGTTTCTGAGCTTGATACCTTTCTCAGGGTAGATGCTCTTTTCGTAATTGGGGAAAACTCCCCTCAACTCTGCAAGCTCCTCGGAAGCCTTTAAGGACTGCTCTTCGATAAATTGCATTACTTCCTTAGCTAATTCTATAGCCTCTTCCGAATTATATGGAATTCCAAGATAAATGAGCACATCAGCCCAACCCATGACGCCTAAACCTATCTTCCTATTGCCATGAGCCATACGTTCGATTTCTTCCAAGGGGTATTTATTCGCATCAATCAGATTATCGAGAAAATGAACGCCCGTTCTCACAGCCTGGGCTATGCCTTCCCAATCAATTAAAGATTTCGGATCAACGCCCTGGCGATCTTCCAACTCCCAAACAGACTGCACAAAACAGCCTAAGTTGATAGAACCCAAACAGCACGCCTCATACGGAAGCAAGGGTTGTTCACCACATGGATTGGTGCTTTCGATTTCGCCAAGCTCGGGGGTAGGGTTATCCCTGTTCAAACGATCCAAGAAAACAATTCCCGGCTCGCCGTTACGCCAAGCCTGCTCAACTATTTTGTCAAATACCTCTCGTGCATCAAGCCTACCTACGACCTCGCCATTCCTAGGGTTTACAAGTTCGTACTCCCTACCCTCTTTAACCGCTTCCATAAATTCTTCGGTAATCCCCACGGATATGTTGAAGTTGGTGAGTTCTTTAGGATCAGTTTTGCACGTTATAAACTCCAAGATGTCAGGATGATCCACTCTCAAGATCCCCATATTAGCCCCGCGTCGCACCCCACCTTGTTTCACAGCTTCTGTAGCGGCGTTGAAAACCTTCATGAAAGACACAGGGCCCGATGCTACACCCCCGGTAGATCGTACGACGTCATTTTTAGGACGGAGTCGGGAAAAACTAAATCCAGTTCCGCCTCCAGATTGATGAATTAAAGCTGCATGTTTCAATGAGTCAAATATGCTAACCATAGAATCCTCTACAGGTAAAACAAAACATGCAGATAGCTGCTGCAAATCGCGACCTGCGTTCATAAGGGCTGGAGAATTGGGCATGAACTTGCATTCGGCCATAGCCGTATAAAATTCCACGGC
>DGFF01000105.1 GCA_002391545.1 Candidatus Fermentithermobacillaceae bacterium UBA3907
AGATGTGTATAAGAGACAGCATCCGCTCCACATTCTGAGCACACCAAGGTTTTAGCCTACCTATGAGGGATGGAAACCCGGTTCGGAGGAACGATGCATCAATAGGGCTCGGTTTTAGCCTACCTATGAGGGATGGAAACATAGGGATTATGTCCCATCCGCTTGTTTTTTCCGCCGTTTTAGCCTACCTATGAGGGATGGAAACATGTATCCAATACGCGCAGCGCAGTCTTCCGGCCCTGTTTTAGCCTACCTATGAGGGATGGAAACCCTCTGAAAAATTCTCCATATCCAGAACGGTTATTGGGTTTTAGCCTACCTATGAGGGATGGAAACTGGTCTTTGAGAAAGGCGATTATCTCGCCGTTGGGGTTTTAGCCTACCTATGAGGGATGGAAACAATGCAGGGTAGTATTGGAAAGTCTTTCCATCTGTCGGTTTTAGCCTACCTATGAGGGATGGAAACTATAAATCTAGCCTCCCGGTGAGGGAGTAACCCCCGGTTTTAGCCTACCTATGAGGGATGGAAACACGTTCCCTCTCTCCTCTCCGAAGCCAATCGTGCAAGTTTTAGCCTACCTATGAGGGATGGAAACAAGGCGTACGGGTGAAGATTGATAAGAACAAGTTAATCCAGGTTTCAGCCTACCTATGAGGGATGGAAACATTTTAAGTAAGGAGGAGTAAGAGTGGGACTTCCCAAGTTTTAGCCTACCTATGAGGGATGGAAACCCGTGAGTTCTCTTGACTGAAGAATGGGAAAAGTGCGTAAATGCAGAAATCGCAGAACAAGAGGGGTCCGTTAGTAGAGGAGTTCCAGAATTCAAACAACTGAAGGAAGAAGCTATAAAAAAGCTGGGGACCAACAGCAAGCCGCTGGTTGCAATGTATATTGCAAAAAGCCTGACTGATGAAACTCCACCTTTTGTCCCGCCGACTGTAGAAGATGTAATAAAGAAAGCGGTGGAGGTAGAGTGGAAACGAAGTTGTCTTAGAGGAACTTAAGAATGATCCATTGACTGGTAGCTTGCAGGCGAAAACATCGTGAACGAGGAAGAAAAAGTAGTGAAAACTAGTTTAGAGTGTGGACAAAATACAGTTTTACGCGGATGGAGTGTTTGAAAATGTACGAAGTTAAGTTCAATATTGTAACTCCATTGTGGACTGGAGATAGCGAACGTAAAGGTGGCACAGTGAGGGAGACAGGGATTATTGGCAGTTTGAGATGGTGGTACGAGATTCTAGTGCGAGGCTTGGGGGGTACTGCGTGCGATCCTACAAATACCCTGTGCAATAACGATGCTTTTTGTGATGCGTGCAGTCTGTTTGGGTGCACAGGTCGCAGCAGGAAGTTTAAGCTTGAAGTGGTTATGCCTGAAGAAAAGAAAGGTGAATCTGATGATAAAACCAATGTTCTTGGGTTTATGCTAAAAGACGGTAGTGTAACTTTGAAGTTTGTACCTTTGAAAGAAATCGAAGGCGAAGAGTGGGTGCTTCTCAACGAGACAATAAAGTTGATAGCTAGGTATGGTGCATTAGGTGGGCGTACGGCACAAGGAAACGGTGTAATTAAATTGGTGGACAATGAGAATCATTTGGACAGACTTGCTTCTAAATACAATGCCTGTATACCAGCCTTTCTTCGACCTGCGAAGTCTTTTGACTATCTTCAAGGCAAAGAGTTTTATGATTTGCGTGATTTCGTTAGCTTGCTGTATGTGCTGGAATTTGATGAATCCATAGATATGTTAAGAGACAGCTTAGATATTAATAGTCATCTGTCCGTACTTTGGAATAGATACCATGTGTTACCGATTGCGCCAAACGTTCGGCGTGCACTTCGATCATCAACGATAAGCAAGGATCTATTTGGGGGGAAAGGAAGAGGGTCGCGAGTGTTTGTGTCTCACGGATATACAGATGAACATAGCGAGAATACAGTGCGATTTCGCATATTTGCATTTGTGAGAGGCAAGGAGGAAGATCGGAAGAAGTTTTGTCAAACGGTAGAATCCACGCTGCGAGATGGTCTGGGAGAATTTCTTATTAGAACCAGCAAAGGTAAAAAGGGGATTTCTGTAAAGGTAGAACCTTTTCAGACAGTATACGGTGAGCAAATAATAGCAAATATGAGGAAAGGAGGCGATAGGTAGAGATGGATTTTGTCTATGATAAATACTTGAACGATCTTTTCGGATCAGAAAACTTCGGAGAACCTCATTCTAAGGAACAACGGAAACAGGACAAGAACAAACAAGGCGAATCTACAAAGGGTGGTAAAAACCGACAGGGGAAAGATGGCACAAAACATTGGCTAGAGGAGGAATATTTACCGCGTCTGCAGTGTTCGAAACCCAAGTACACTTTATCCTCAGAAACGCTAAAAACATTCTGTCCAGAGAATGTAGATGAATCTCGATTATGTGAATTGTTCCCTCCCGGTTCAGTTTTTGTAAAACTAAATTTTGAACTTGACAAACCATATACAAGTAAATCCGACAAAGCACTTTGTGTAACTGAAGTTACACAAAAAAGGAAAGGCTATAAGTTCGTTGACAATCCTATTGTTAGGGACACACTGACAGATTGTCCCATGGTAAGGCCTTCTACTTGGAAAGGTAATCTTAGATTTGCTGCGCAAAAGGTGATAGAAGAAGATCTAGGTGCAGATACAGTCAATCAACAGATGATTGTAAATAGGCTCTTTGGGTCCGAAAGCATACGTGGAAGGTTATACTTTTTCCCAACGTTTTTTCCTAACTCAACCGAACAATACGTAATTACACCTTTGTCTCGGGAAACTAGGACTCCTAAAAGAGGCCCCATACCGATAGAAATAGTTCCTCCTGGCACAAAAGGCACATTGTATCTATTGTACTTTCCCTATCCTAAGGGCCACGATTATACAGAAAAACAAGTAGTTGAGGATATAGAGTTTTTGGCAAAAGCAGTCAAAGAAATGCTCTACACGTATGGTTTTTCAGCTAAAAAGACGTCAGGTTTTGGCACTGCAAAAAAGCTACCTTTAGATAACGGATGCAGAATAATTCCAGACAAATACCATGATTGTTTCCGCATTTTGTGGGGCACTGACTCCGACGACGGGAGGAGAGAAGAGGCGTGAACAACTCAAAACAAATAAACCTTGCTGCTGTAAAGAGTCACAAGGATAATCTTCTTTTAGCCGAGATTGCGGCCCTTCTCCATGATATAGGCAAGTGCAGAGGAGACTTTGTGAGGCAACAATCCAAAGATCGAAAGCCGGCGGTTCCTGGTCATAATGAGATTGACAAATTCCTTCCAGAGGAGATTATTACGCTATTTCGTCACTGTACGTTTAAAATTACTCCTACAGAGCCTACTATAGGACTTTATGAACTAATAACAGAACATCATGGTAATTCAGACTCGCATTTAGTGCAGTTATTGCGCCAATGTGATCGTCTTGACTCCGCTGATGACAAAGGCATCGTCCGTAGAAAACAGTTGGCGAATGATACAGTTATTAGCAGCCCCTTTGGATTCCCAAAGGAGAAGATCGATTTGGATTGTCTCGACTGCCGGTTTCGAGATTTGCAGAAAAACTTGATTCGAGATTTAAGGGAATATAAGTGTATTAGAGAGTGTGCCAATGGCGATAGTGATAAACTCCTGGAAGAACTGAGAGATAAAATAATCGAAGATATACGCTTACCATATTCACATGCTCTGGGTGAAACTAGAATTCCAGCTAATGACGTTACGCTCTGGGACCATTCATATTCTACGGCATCCCTCTATAAGTCTTTATTGTGCCAGGATTTTATTAGCGGCCCTGTTAAGCCAGAAAATTCAAATTGGAGATTGTGTGGCATCTTTTGGGATGGCATCGGCTTTATAGAAAACAGCTTTAAAATCGCTGATATTGAGGCGCGAAAGCAGATCATAGAAGAAATGCAAAGGCTTCTTAGGTACGAATTTGAAGTAGAATACCCTATCGGTAACGCTATCTACCGCGATTTAAATGGTGTGATCTTCACCTTCCCTGGGCTTGAAGATGAAGAAGCGATCCAATTGGCGATGGATTGTTGCGAAAAGAGCTGGGAAATAGTAATGGCAACAAGTGGACAGGAAGTGTTCCCGTATTTCATCCTCAGCTCTGGTAGCCGCCGTGTAGCCAAAGTTATCGGTGAAATGCTGGATACTGCAGGCGAGCAAAGGACTATTCCAAAGTCGAGTCCTTTCCTAATTGCATGTGGCAGGGAAAAGCAACTTGATGTTCAGTTGCGCCGAATACTGCCTCAAAATGAAGAGAAGAAGGATTACGATGTATGTCCAGTGTGCAAGATAAGGGCTAAAAGAACTCGCGAGGATGCGTGCAAAGTGTGTGGAGAAAGACGAGCAGGCCGTCTGAATAGTTGGCGTAAAGGTGATAGAAGGAACACCATCTGGATTGGTGAAACGGCAGATGTGAACAATCGCGTAGCTCTTCTAACTCTAAGGCTTGGCCTTTCCGACTGGCTAAACGGCACTTTAGTCAGCACGATTTACTCGCAGACGTTTGAAGATTGGTTTAACAAGTCAAACATGCATGAGTTAGTTAAGGAAAATTGGCTTCCAAAGCTCAAATTGAACAATGAAATACAGCGAGTAAAGAATGCCATTAAAAATCTGGAGAACGAAAAAGCTGAAAACCGGGGCAACTCTCTAGTTATAGATGACAATATCGCGCGCAAGAATAAAGAAAAAGAGGAATTGGACGCTGAATTAGATCGAGAGTCTAAGCAGTTTAGTGAGATTATCAAGCCCGATAAAGCCCTCGCCTTGGAGATCCTGAAGCAAGTAAAGGAAATGATAACGTACAAGGATAAATATCAGCGTAATTCAATTGATCTTATGAAAACTTTCTATGAAGAGAAGATACCCTTGGGTGAAGAGTGGGACCGCATGAAAGACATGATCGACAATCCCACTCCAGAAACAGTGCTTTCTGCCTTGTTTACACAGAACCCATCACCTGCAAGATTACAGAGGATCTGGAAAGAAGCAGAGGAGTTTTGGGATATAACCCATCGAGAATTGGTAACACAATTGGGCGAATGGGATAGGCTCAGGTTTGAATTGGATAGTTCTAAACTGCCTATAGATATACAGAATAATCGTACATATGTTCTTCAGTTCTTAGAATTGGAGCCGAATACTTTAGAAGTCTTAAGTATGGGCGATTCTAATGACGGCAGTTGGGTAGAATTTTTGACCATCGAATCTCTAGACAAGTTCAAATTCAACGAAGACAAAGGCGTTTCTGCAGTAAAAAAAGCAATCCAAGAGGGAACTTGCTGCAAAATCGCAGATGAAGACTCAGCACTTGCGCGAGTTGAGGACGTATCGAGCAAGTTAGTCGTTAGAAGTGAACCCATATCCGAGAAATGTAGTCCTATCATTGAGGTAGTAAGAACCCCCATGCTTTTTCAAATAATAGTTCCTGCAAATGAGTCAGTGGCCGTGCTCAATACCATAACTAACATGTATAACGCTCGTTTTGCCAGGGTTATGGGAAAGTTGCCCTTGAATGCTGGGCTATTGGTAGCAAATCGAAAGTTTCCGTTATACCTACTTTTAGAGACTGGAAGGAGAATGCTAAGTTCGACGGAGTTTCAAGAACAGGTGCCCATAGACCCTTGGTGGGATATTACCAAAAATCGAAATGATGAGTTCTATGGCTATTATCCAACGACAAAGATTAAGGAAAACACTTCCTCTTACACCTTAGACGAACTCGATCATTTATCCAAAGAGAAACCTTTCTTTTTGTATCCAGGGTACTTTGATTTCAATCTAATTGAAGGCAACGAAGATCGCCACGTTATCGCATACAAAGATAAGAAAAGGATAGACGAACGATACCGGGTACTAAGCAGTAGGCCCTACTACTTTTATCAATACGTTCAAATGGTCGATTTATGGGAGATACTTACGAACAATATTTCTACGAGCCAGATTCATTTTATAGATGAAGCGCTTAGAGAAAAGAGATGGCAGTGGCGTTCTGTGGAAGATGCTCAGAAAGAAGACGTCTTTTACAAATACGCCTGTTCAGTCATACTAGATGCCTTTGGAGGGCGATGGGACAACTTGTCCGAAGAGACCCAGGGTTTCATTCTAAACTCAATAAAAAATAATCGTCTTTTGGATACTATCGATTTATTTAAACATGTAACGAAGATCGAGGAGGTATTTTGATGATTGCACGTAAATATTTTTGCCTCTGCTTGGATCCTGTGCATATAGGTAGCGGGGGATACAGATTAGGCGCAGTAGACAACACTATAGTCCGGGAACCGGCGACCGGCGTACCGAAGATTCCAGGTACATCCCTAGCAGGAGCTATCCGCGCGTATGCCACCTATTATTTGAAACATACTTCTAGTGGCAACGCAGCAAAGACAGGTGAAGACGGTGAAACGGCGGATTCAAAGATAAACCGGTATTTTGGTACCACAGAAATGCAAGGCATGGTAAGGATATATGATGCTCAAATCCTATTGTTCCCTGTGCCTTCTTCTAATGGCACGATTTGGGTAACTACACATCGGCTTTTAAGTGAATGGGTTAACCCCAAGGACGTACCTTGGCAAGACTCAAAAAAAGTTAACGAGGAGTATGCATACATCGCGGGATGGAGCGGTGATGAGCGTAAACAATATGTGGATTTAGGCTGGGTACTGTTGAAAGTTGACAACGAAGGTAAAGGGATTTCCCAACCTGATGAAAAGAAAGAACTTGTAGAGTTTTTGACTTCACGTGGGCTTGGTTTTGTAGATAAAGTGGTATGCGTCTCAGAAAGGATGTTTTCCAATCTTGTAAACGATAACCTTGAAGTGAGGACATCGGTAAAAATAGATCCTGAGACTGGTGCTTCTAAAGAAAAGGCCCTCTTTACTTATGAAGCCATACCTAGAGGTACTGTGCTTGCGTTTGAGTTCACAATCGATTCTAACGATCAAAATGAATGCGAAGGAGCTTTGCGGGCGGTAGAGGGATCCTTTAAATACTTAGAACTTCTTGGGGTTGGAGGAATGAGCACCCGTGGATTTGGGCGCGTCAGAATCGCTCGCATCAGTAAATCGAACGGATCGAAGGAGGCCTCACAAAATGATTAACCTGGATTACTATTGCATGGAACACGGGCAAAAACTAGCCGATATTTGCGATGAGATTGACCTGAGGAAGTCTCTAGGCATACTAAAAGAAGATGGGGTCTATGCCATGTTTCTATGGCTGGAATACACCAGTGGCGATGATGTTTGCATGAATTGCTTTCTAAATTTCCTTAATGAAGATTCTATAAAACCACTTTTTTTGAACGACGATAAATATTTCAGAAAGCCATTTGACCAGTTCTGCAAAGATCTTCGAGACGTCGCCAAAGATATAGATAAGGTTTTTCTTATGAAAAGGCTTTTAGAAAGAACTCTAACCTATGCGCTGTACCATCGCAAGATCGCAAGTAAAGACGGGGTGAGTTAAGGTGGCATCTCAAGGATGGACAAAACTCGATGCAACTTTCGAACTAAAAAGCCCTTTACATATAGGTTATATGCCCAGCGGTGGATCGGTAGTTTCACGTACTAGACCATATGTTCCTGGAAAAAGATTTTGGGGTGCTGTTACCAAAGAAGCAACTGAGCGTCTGTTTCGGGCGCCTACCGGGAAGGAGTACAAAGCCGTTGGAGATGCGATAAAAGAGAATTTCAGGTTTTCCTACTTTTTCATTTCCGAAGAGGACGAGGTGTATTATCCCGATTATGCCAGCGGAGGGCTTGTATATGGCTTCGAAAAGAGCATATCTAAGGAAGAGTTTGAGCACAGATTCATAGAAAGTAGAGTATTGACGGCTGTGGATCCATCTACAGGAACTGCAGTTTTCGGTTCGCTTCATGAAGTGGAATACATAAAGAACCGTCACCAAGATAGCACGGGTAGAATCATAGATACTCAGATTACAGGCTCTATTTGGTTGAAAAAAGGAACTGCTCTTCCGTGCCAAGACGGCAATGCCCTCCTTGAGGTAAGAGATGATGGCATATTTGCAAAAGGAGAATTGAATTTATTAGAAGGCTTATGCATAGGTGGAGAACAAAAATATGGGTTTGGCAGAACGATCATATTGGGCGTAAAGGAAGCTCAACCCGGTTATGTATATAAAGAAGACCTGAACGGGGAAGAAGTAACAGTACGGATACCCTTTGGACAACCTGCATTTTCCCATGTAAAGTGCGCTTCGGCAGAAGGCGGTGACGGTAAGCCGCGTTTTGCCTTCAAAGGAGACATAGACTTTATTAGCGGAAGGGAGTACGGTTCGCGCGGAAAACGGTTTGAAAGGCCCGGAGAAGTTGTAGTCGCGCCTAATTATTTTTTCGCTCCTGGTACTCGGTTCTTCAGTTTGGAGGAGCTAAACCAGGCTAAGGAACTATGTTTTGAAATCAAATATGACGGTACCATAGAGTATGTTGGGATAGATTCCGGTGATATGCATTTTGCGTGATAGAAAGACTTGAACCTTAGATTGGAAATCAGCCAACGCTGTGCGAGTTGAAGCCGATGAATTGGGGTAGGCAGGTTCATTGTCTTTACGCTACATATGATCAAAAGCAAGCCGTTCTAGTTCGGAATGCATTTAAGGCGTGGAGTTTTTGGCGAGTAAAAACGCTGGGGCAAGCCAGTACTAGTGGTGTTTCCCAAGGCAGACGTTTTTTGAACTGCATTTCTTCGAGCCAACAAGGCGAGCCCCAAGCTGATTAAGTCCATGTCCTTGTGTAATCCTACCCTCGGCTAGATACATTTCTAAAAGATCCTCGTTAGCTTGTGTGTTTGTCCAGAAATCTGACTTTCACGCCAGGCAGAGTATTCTTCGATATCAAAGCATCTCCTGCCTGTGGTCCATTTTTCGTCCTTTAGGCTGTTTGGTGTGGCATCTTTTCCATGTAACTCCTGGAAAATGCTGCATAATTGCTCTTGCCAGGCCTCTATGGTCGTAAGACGTGACGATGTCTATGCCATGCAAACTTCTATCTTTAAGCCTGCTCAAGAATTCACTGCAACCAGCTTCCGATTCTGTATCACACCATCATGCTTAATACTTCACGGTAACTGTCCGCATTGATCTCTACTGCTTACGCAATTGGGTGGATCAAACTTAGTAATTTACACACAAATATGGACTCGACCTATCTTATCTGGTACAACGAAACGGGGATCAGGTTATCATTACAGAGCAAGGCCTGTCACAACGCAGTCAAGGTTTTGATTGTCAATTTAAGGAGTCTAAGGAAACGTCCCAACCTGCTTATGGGTTTTTAATGTGTCCGGTAACGATTGATCCCAGATTCATAGGAGTGCAAAAATGAATAGCAAAAGAAACAGTGATATTCGTAGGATCACAGGCAAAGATTTGAAGGAGAAGGCTAAGCCCACTGGTAATTTCGTTCCTGTCGAAATCGACAACGTCTATGAATTGTGCCAGGTAATGGGCGAATTCTTTTATGGCAAAAAACATGAATGGGTCGCCGTTTGCTTTTTAGACGAGAACTTTAGGTGCAAACTTATTTGGTTTAACAAAGGTGCAGATCATCGTTCAGTTCCACTCCTGATTACTCCGGGAGAAGCAATATCCATAGCAAAATCCAATCACCTAAAATATTTAATAATAATGCACAACCACCCTCTTTCTTCAAAAATAATACCTGATTATGGAACCCGGCGAAGGAATATAGAGGCAAGATACTTTTATAAGGAACAACTTAGGGATTTTAGTGGCGCAGACAAAGCAGCTGCACGCTTCTGGTCTGATTCACTTAAAATGGAAGGTATTGGATATGCAGACGTAGTATTTGTTGCAGGTGATTATCGAATTGAAGGCGACAAAGAAATAATAAAAAACCTAAAATCTAACAGACCATTCCTAGAAAAGTTGGACACACCGGGAGGCTGCTTATCTTGGACGCTCCTTATATCAATCAGCATTGTTTGTGTGGCACTAGGTATAATACTGAACTAGTTATGTGGACGACACAATCTTTCAGGACGTTACTCCCAGATACCGTGTTGTTTCTCTCGGAGGTATGAGCAACACTTTGAAACCAAAAGAGATGAACTGATACAATGAAGCCGTTGAAATCAAACACGACGAAACTATGGAATACGTCGGGATGAAACTTTTCCCAAACTGGCACCAAAGATTGGAGATTTCAAAATGCACCAAATTTCAGGATTACCTAGGGCTCAGTTAGGCCTGTGGCCTACACCCATACACAAACTAGATAGACTGGGTGAAGACATCGGCCACCCTAATCTTTACATAAAGCGAGACGATCTATCCGGATTAGGTCTCGGAGGCAACAAAACTCGCAGTCTTGAGTTCCTCTTAGGTGACGCTCTAGACAAACGAGCCGATATCATAATCACCGCAGGAGGACTTCAATCCAACCTATGTGCCCTAACAGCCGCCGCGTGCTGCAAGATCGGCGTAGATTGTATCTTAGTCCATAACGATGAAGAGCCAGCTCTGCTCCAAGGGAACATGCTTCTTAATCACCTTTTCGGTGCACGTTCGGTTTTCATAGGCAAAACTGACGAAAAGGCAAGGACCTTCCAGATGGAGCAAATTGCCCAAGAACTAAAGAACCAAGGCAGAAATCCATATATTATACATAACGGCGCATCAACGCCGCTAGGCAGCCTTGGATACGCCAGCGCCGCGTTTGAGCTTTCCGAACAATGCAAAAAAGAAAACCTGCCCATCAAGCACATAGGCATGGTAGGAGCCATGGGAGGCACCGCTAGCGGATTTATCTTGGGGAACGCTCTTTTGGGCAATCCATTTCACGTCCATGTTATAAGCGTAGAATATCCAAAGAGCGTATTAGACGAAATCATCCTGAACCTTACCGGGGAAGCTTACAAACTAATCTCCGAAAACCTCGTAGGTAAAGATCACCTTTTTCCCCTAGAAACTCGTTTCACAACGTACGAAGAATACCTAGGAGAAGGCTACGGCATTCCTACCCCTGTTTCCAGAGAAACATTGTACAAACTGCCTCGCAAAGAAGGCATTCTCCTGGAAGACGTATATACATCCAAAACCCTTGGGGGATTCTTAGACCTTATATCCCGTGGGATCATACCCCCTCATGAAGGCGCTTGTTACATCCACACAGGTGGGTTAGGTTCCTTGTTCGCCCAAAAGGTAATTGACTTCTGAACCCAAATTCGTTCTTACTAAGCGCTACTAAGCGCTTTGCGCCATTTAACATTTCTAATCCATCATTAGATCTTACGAAGGATTGAAAAAGCCTTTTCTAGAAAGAGTGTGATAAGGCGGCAATCAGCCCATCAATTATGATTTGGCTCCAAAACTGTTCACTTATGAATACGACCGCCATGTAATTTTCCGGCTCATGATTATAGGTTTTAGGCAGTCAAAGCAAAAAAGAGGTGCATTTTCGTGAAAACTCAAGAAATGAAACATAGTATCGATTCATTGTTTGCTAAATGGGATAGACCTGACTCGCCGGGCGCAGCCGTTTTGGTTATGAAAGACGGAAAGATAGTGCACAGCAAGGGATACGGTTATTCAAACCTCGAATATGATGTCCCTATAACGCCCGATACTGTATTTCACGTGGCCTCAGTATCCAAACAGTTCACAGCCATGGCTGTAGCCATACTTGCTAAAGAAGGACGAATTTCTTTAGATGACGAGGTCAAAAAGTACATACCCGAGATGCCAGAATTTGAACATCCCATAACCATACGCCATCTACTACATCAGGTGAGCGGATTGAGAGACCAGTGGGAGCTCCTTACGATGGCAGGCTGGAGGATGGATGACGTTATCACCATGGGTCACTTAATGAAAATCATCACCCATCAAAAAGAATTAAACTTCGAACCTGGTTCGAGATTCCTCTACTCCAATTCTGGGTATACTCTACTCGCCGTTATAGTCCAGCGCGTATCTGGGATCCCTTTTCCGGATTACATGCAAAAAACGATCTTTGAACCCCTAGGCATGAATGACTCTCACATTCACTACGACCATCAACTCATAGTGAAGAATAAAGCGGAGTCCTATTCTCCAAAGCCAGGCGGTACGTTCAGAAAAAGCGTTCTAAACTACGCAAATTTCGGTGCCACCAGTCTATTTACAACCGTAGAAGACTTGGCCAAATGGCTGACCAACTATGCCCACCCCAAAGTAGGTGGACCTGAAGTGATTTCTCAGATGAAAGAAGGTTACACCCTCACGGGCGGAAAAAAGATAGACTACGGCTTTGGGATGATATCCAAAGAGTACCGCAAGTTAAAACTCATCTACCACACAGGTTCAGATGCTGGGTTTAGGGCGTACGTTGGAGGTTTTCCCGAAATAGACTTAGGTGTAGTCATACTTTCCAACGTTAGTAGTTTCCCTAGGGAGCCTATGGCCATGAAGATCGCAGACCTTTTCATAGATGAAGAACCAAATGCGCACATAAGGTTCCCAAAGCCGCAGCCTAAGAAGATGAAACATCTATCTTGTCCCGGCACTTATCTTGTGAAATCCTTGGGTAAGTTAGTAGAGATTAACCTTACCGATAAAGGACTCACAGTAACTATGGAAGGGTGGGACGAGGCGCGCCTTTTGGTTAACACAGGACAAATAGAAAGAGGAGAAGCGCTGCCTCAAGGCGAGTTTCTCGAGACCGACGTTTTTGCCACAGAAGATAGAGAAATCCTAATTACCTTCATAAGCCAGGAGACCAAAGAAGATGAGCTTATGCCCAGCCCTTACCAGATCCTCATAAACACCTATGATGAGGAACTAGGCGGCTTGAAAGTGGAAGTCGTCGATCTTAAAGAAGAGGATCTCCGCGAATATGTTGGAACTTACTTTAGCGAAGAACTTGGCACCGCATACACCCTTTTTGTATCTCAGGGTCACCTAATCGCAGGTCACAGACGTCACGAAGATGCGATCCTTATACCTTCAGGCAAAGACCAATTCCATGGAAAAACAGGGCCTTTGAGCAGGTTAGACTTTGTACGAGATGAAAGAGGCAACATTTTGGGTTTTAAGAATACAGGCAATAGGGCGTTTAACGTAAGATTCCATTTCAAAAGTGAGGCGGTCTAAAGAATAAGTCTCAGTTCAACGTGCGTGAAGACTGTCTCTCAAAAGAACTACGTAGAAAAGGAGATGTATCAGGATGGCACGCCGTTTTGCAGTGGGTCAGATTAGTCACGAAACAAATTCCTTTAGCCCCATAAAGACAGATCTATCGTGTTTCACGGAAGGTGGCTATTACCTGGGTGAAGAGGTAATAGAGAAACTCCAAGGAACCCGCACGCCCATTGGAGGGTTCATCGATTTTGCTAAGAAAACCGGCAATGAAGTGGTCCCTACAGTAGCTGCCTCAGCGTCTCCGTCGGGAATTGTCACTAAAGAAGCGTATGAAACCCTAAAGACCCAGCTTATCGACGGTATCAAAAAAGCGGGGAAGGTCGATGGGGTACTTTTAGCTCTTCACGGGGCTATGGTAGCAGATGGAACTCCCGATGCAGAAGGGGATATCCTAAGAAGCGTAAGAGAGGTTGTCGGCGAGAAGGTTCCGGTTGTGTCTACTTTGGATTTTCACGCCAATGTGACAGATGCCATGGTTAATTACTCTGACGGACTGTTTGGTTACAACACCTATCCTCACATTGATGGCTGGGAAAGGGCTGTCGAGGCTTTTGAATTTTCCCTCAGGTTGCTTGATAAGGATATTAACCCTGTAAGTTATGTAGTAAGACCTCCGCTGGCTCCGGGCGTGGTTCCTTTTCGTACAGGATCTGGACCGTGTAAGGCCCTTATGGAACAGGCTTTTGAATACGAAAAAGAACCCGGAGTTATAAATGTAAGCGTATATGGAGGTTTCGTATACTCGGATATAGAGGAAGCGGGTCTTTCTTTTTTGGCTACTACTGACGGAGATGAGGAAAAGGCAAGGGAAATTGCCCAGAGCCTTGCCCAGATGGCATGGGATATGAGGGATGAGCTTAAGACAGAGATGCTCAGTCCGTCTCAAGCGGTGAAATATGCCATTGAAGCGAAACGACGCCCAATCGTGCTGGCTGATGTAGCTGATAACGTAGGCGGCGGCGCATCAGGGGACGGAACAGAAATACTCAGATGTTTGATCGAGCAAAACGCCCAAGATGCAGTAGTTATAACTATCCCTGATAAAGAAGGGGTAGAAGAAGGTTTTCGTGTAGGGGTAGGAGGTAAATTTGATTTCCCGATAGGCGGTAAATTTGACGACAAACACGGTTTACCTGTTAGGGTCCGGGGGGCTGTAAGGCTCCTTTCCGACGGTTGGTTTGTGCATAGAGGGCCCATGTCTACCGGTCTTAGATCATGTATCGGGAAAACTGCCGTGATTCAAAGCGGAGGCGTAGAAATCATAGTTAACGAAAGGCGGGTTCAACCTGTAGACGTAGAAGTGCCTCGATCGGTGGGGATTGATCCTTCCTACCGGAAAATCGTGGTTATAAAATCGGCTGTACACTATAGAGCGTCATATGAACCTATTGCTGCAGAAATCATAGAGGTAGATGGACCAGGTCTGAGCAGTCCTAACCTCTCCCGTTTCACTTTTAGTCATATTCGTCGGCCGATCTTCCCAATAGATAGAGAAGTCTCGTGGGATTTGGTAAAGTAGACGATAATTTGCGCCCTTTTTATAGCGCTTAGAAAAAGGGGGGTTAATCTTGTTAGGGAATATTTTTGATTCTACTACTTTGGGGTTCATCATAGCCGCAATTGTGCTGTTTGTAGTGTTGTGCGCAAAAGACGTGTCAGTTGCTGTATCTGCAACTAAAGATGGGCTCACGTTGTTTTTTAGATACGTTATCCTTATCGTTTGTGCCATGCTGGTAGCGACTTACGTCCAAGCTCTTATTCCTAAGGAACTCATAACAGCGTACTTGGGTAAACAATCTGGACTAAAAGGGATTTTCTTAGGCAGCGTTATAGGAGGTCTGACGCCTGGTTCGCCTTACGCAGCTATGCCATTTTTCGCGGGAATAATGCGCATGGGCGCCAGCGTTCCTACGGGGGTGGCCATGGTGTGCGCCTGGGGCTTATGGTCTATTGGAAGGCTTCCCTTTGAAGTTGCAGTGATGGGATCTAAGTTTACTATGATACAGGTTGTAAGCAGCATCCTTCTTCCGGTAGTTGCAGGGTTAATGGCCCTTGTCCTGCAGTCTTTCAAGTTTTTCTCCCCTTGATAGGCGCTAAGGCATAGGGAATAACGTCTTGACACTTAACGAAATGGATGTCTTAGGGGTAAGCAGTTTGGACTGGGCATCATTACAACTGATATGCACAGTTGGTTAGTCCGAGTGATCAGGCAGCATTTTTGTGGAGTTACACGGAAAAGATGCTATGCCAAACAGATTGAAGGATGAAGTGCACTATGAAGAAACAGCCTGGGTACTTCTTGTTTCGAAGATCTGGAAGTATATGAAGTATATACAGAGACGATCAGTGGTAATTGCAGCTTACATGGATTAGATTATGGATGGAGGTGGTTAATAATGAGGATCGCTATTGCAGGATTTTCAGATGAAACTTGTACGTTTTGTAAGGATCTCACGACAGTAGAAAGGTTTGAATCTGGAACCATAAGAGGTCACGCGATCATCGAGAAAAACCGAGGCATCCCTACCTACGTAAATGGTTACCTCAAGGTGCTTGAGGCAGAAGGAGCGGAAATAGTCCCCATAGTACATGCTTCTAAGGGTCCGGGAGGATTTTCAAGTTGGCTTGTCCCAGAGTGCTTTGAAAAGTATGCGAACGAAATAAGAGATGGACTAAAGGCAGCAGGACCTGTTGACGGCGTGCTTCTTGCCCTTCACGGCGCGATGGCAGCTGCAAACGCAGTAAGGCCAGAGGCGGAGATAGTGAGGCGTGCGAGGCAAGCTGTGGGTAAAGATGTCCCCATAATGGTGACCTTGGATTTGCATGCCAACGAGGATGAAGAGCTTGCCGAAGCTGCTGATGCGGTTTTCATACTCAAGACTTACCCCCATGTAGATTCAGAAGAAATAGGTATGAAAGCAGCTGAGTGCATGGTTAAGACTGTGCGCGGAGAGGTCAGACCATATACGGCATGCAGACGTCCAGGCATAGTTTCGGCCAGCATTTATCAAGCTTCTGATCAGCATCCTATGAAGGATATCTATGACAGATGCAGAGAGTGGGAAAAGGTACCTGGCGTGATCTGCGCGTCCGTAGCGCCAGGTTATGCTTATGCCGACGTTATAGACATAGGCATGTCCATATTTGTAGTGACTAATGACGACCCTGAGCTAGCAGAAAAAGTGGCCCAGGACTTAAACGACCTTGCGTGGAGCTTAAGGGAATCGTTTACCGAGCCTCTGCCTGATGCAAAAGAGGCTACCCGGTTAGCCATGAAGTACGTCTCCCAAGGGCTTCGGCCAGTCATAATAGCAGACGGCGCTGATAGAATAGGCGACAGCACCCACATGCTAAAAGAACTTCTTGCTCAAGGAGCAAAGAATTGGGTCATACCTTGTATAACAGATCCAAAGGCCGCCGAGGAGCTAAAGAAGACTGCGAAGGTGGGAGATGAAGTCACTCTAACTGTAGGCGGATGGTACGACGAGTTTTCTGGTACCCCTGTTGAGATAACTGGGACAGTAGAATACATGGGCTGTCCAGAGTACACCTTAGTAGGGCCTATGGGCAAAGGCTCCAAAGTAAAAGAGGGTTTTGTTGCCCGAATAAACCTAGGGGACAACAGGCACGTGGTCGTCGCAGAAAGGATGCGTGGCGCAAATGATTCTGCAGGGCTTTCGTGCGTAGGCCTAGACTACAATGACCTCGATATAATAGTGCTAAAAGACAGGGTGCATCACAGGGCTTTTTGGGATCAAGTTGCAAAAGCAGATATTAGGACCAGCGTCCCAGGGCAGGGGCCGGCAGATTTAAGCCAGCTGCACTACAATAATGCCCCCTACGATGCGTATCCCATAGGTAGGAAGTGGACAGGGATTTAATCGAGCAAATTGGAGACACAGGTGGAGTTTGCCATGGCGGAATTCGATTTCGCCATGGCTTTATCTTCATTAGGGATCTTCATATTGCCTGAACCGTGAACATGCTGAGACCACTAATAAGAAAGACGCGCTTTTGAGATTTTTGGGGCAATGCCCTATCCCCTCTAGACATACACCCCCGTGGGGGTGTATCCTACTAATAGAAGTGAAATTGAGATAGGAGATTGAGCTGGAGGTGGGTCTGTGGCAGAGCGAGAAGAAGTTTTCGAAGTTACGGGTATGACTTGCGCCGCGTGCGTTTCAGCAGTCGAAAGGGGAGTTAGTGACCTACCCGGCGTGAAAGATGTGAGCGTGAACTTGCTCACCAATACTATGAGGGTGACGTACGATACATCACTCGCATCAGATAAAGACATAATTCAAGCGGTGAACCGTGCTGGTTACGGCGCTTCTTTGCGGGACGAGAGG
>DGFF01000022.1:0-145 GCA_002391545.1 Candidatus Fermentithermobacillaceae bacterium UBA3907
AGATGTGTATAAGAGACAGCCGGGTATTCCATTCCACTCGACCTGTTTATAAACGCCATCGGATACAACCCACTTTGTCGCCGGAGTGTAGTTCACAAACGCCTTAACCTCATTAGTGAAGCCCTTTGCAGTCGTAGCTAGCGTA
>DGFF01000022.1:356-3561 GCA_002391545.1 Candidatus Fermentithermobacillaceae bacterium UBA3907
CATCTTGGACAGGAAAGTTACGTCCTCTTTTTTTTCGAACCCGCCAAGAGGCGCCGGTACTACATGGTCCTTAGTCAAAGAATTATCCAAAAGCTTTGCAACCTGCGCTCTGGTTATGGGAAGATCCCCAAGGTAAGGTACCCCTGTATCTATTTTAACTTCTGCAGCCTGCATTACCCAGGTAACAGGCCACTTTACTGTCCTGAATCCTTCCTCAATGTAACCCATGGCAGTGAGGATCATCTTTAAGGCCTCGTGATAGGTTATTTCCTTTTCAGGTTTAAATGTGCCATCTGGGTAACCGTTTATGATGCCCAGTGAGTGAGCAACAATAATGTAACCTGAAGCCCAATGGGTCCCTGGCACATCAGGAAACACCGTAGCCACGCCTTCAAACAACTCGGCCGTTTCCTCTAGACCAAGCATTACAACGATCATCTTTGCAAACTCAGATCTTTTGACTCGGTCATCTGGCTTAAACGTGCCATCGGGGTATCCCTGAATCACTTCCAAAGTAGCCAGCTTTTCGATTGAGCTCGCATACTCGTGATCCTCAATATCAGGGAACTCGACAGCAGCAGCAAAACCGACGCTGACTAGTCCGAAGATCATTACCACCGCCAACGCAGTAGCAATAAGTTTCTTCATATTCATCCTTACCAAACTCCTCCTTTACTCGGTTCTTATACCTTTTCCTAAGTACTAAACCGACTAACATCTTTCATACTTAATTACTTGAGATCCAACTTTTGGGTCCTTTGCTGTACAGTTTAAGCCTCGGATCCCCCCTCTCAATGGTAATCGTACCCTTGCCTTCTACCCTGCCCACGCATTCCCTCCGTGTTAGGAGGGGACTCCCTTTTATATGTATTGAGGAGTCCAGTATAAACTTTTATCATGTGGGAGATTCTTTACCGGGCAGGTGCTCATTGCGGCAAATTATAAGGCGTTTCACCTCTGCCCGCTTGCCGACTCGCGTTTGTGGCTGAAAACTCCAGCCACCCTTGGATGATTATAGCATCTCCATCAAAACAGGTCAACAAAGCCAGGATAACACACCTTGCTTATTGACTCTATTCAGTTATCAAAGAACTACAAACCTACAATAATCGTAGTACTAACCCATTCGCCGCTTTCGACAAAAATCCTTCTTTTTAACCTCGCCTTGCCAAGATTTTAATCGAAACACCAATTGCTGTCAAAACTCCTTCTTCGATCATGCCAAGATCCATAGACGCAATGCTTCGCCCTGATTCAGCTACCATCTCTGGCGTTGCCGGAACGTGGATAAACCCTACCGGCACCTGTTCCCTTCGTTCTTTTTCGGCTACATATTTAGACGCAACATAGAAAGTATAGTTGCACAAATACCCTCCTGCTGACAAAGAAAGCCTTGCAGGAATACCTTTTCCTCTAAGCCCATCTACAACATCTTCTACAGGGATCGTAGCAAAGTAAGCATCTGGACCCTGCCCACATATTTTAGACCCATCTGGAAGGTTTCCTTTGTTATCCTTAGCCTGGGACATGTAATTTACCGCAACCTTTTCTACGTTCATATCTGGACTCCCAGACGAAAGACCTAAACTCAAAATCATAACCGGATCTATCCTACAAATGGTACTTTCCATTACCTCTTTAGTAGCGCCCCATTCCACTGGCAACACTACCCCGCAAATTCTAAAACCCGATACCTGCTTGCCATCTAGGGACTCGGCTACTACCCCTGAAGGGTTAATGTCATTTCCGCCGAAAGGCTCAAACCCTGTAAGGAGAACATTTCCTTCCAACTACACTCACACCTCTTATTCTGACTTAGACGATCAACCTAAAAAGTTGTTCCAAATTCCGCACATTTCGTTCTATAATCTAATTACCCCTTCCATTACGGTAACCGCCGTTCCTCCTACCCTAACAGAAACTATTTCCCCTTCTTCCAAACCTATATCTACGTATATTTTAGAAGGCCGACCCATGATGTAGCCTTGTTCGCAAATAACTCTAACCGAGGGGCCTTCTTTTTCCACCAAGGAATTGAGGACCAAATAAGCGCCAGTTGCTCCAGACGCCGTGCCAGTTGCAGCCTCTTCAGGTATCCCCACTGATGGGGCAAAATCTCTACAGTGGACCGTAGAATAAGGTTCCAAAGTATCTGTGGAAAAACAATGCACGCTCACAATGGCCTTTTCTTCACAATACGTTGCCAAAAGATCCATATTAGGTTTCATGGAAAAAAGAGCCTCCCGGGAGCATACAGGAACTATAAGGTCTAAGAGACCAGTGGAAATAGCCTGGGGCCTGGCCTTAGTAAAACCTGAAACAGATCCATGAGGCGCCCCTAGAATCTTCTCCAACTCCCAGACTTGGCTTTCATCTAAAGTAAACCCCAAAGAAGGCAGGTTTTGCTCCATCATAACCGTACATACCTTCCCTTGAGAATTCAAAGCCACATATACTTCCAAAACCCCTGCCTTTGTCCTCTGGCGCACTGTAACCCAGTCTGAGGCTTCCCCTTCTTTTCCCTTAGGTTTTACCATCCCTAACTCGGCCAAAACCCAAAACGCCCCTAAGGTAGCATGTCCGCAAAGATCTACCTCTGATTTAGGCGTAAAGAACCTCACTTCAAAATCTGCCTCAGGATCACCGTCTAACTTAACTGCAAACGCAGTCTCAGAAACATTCATCTCCCTGGCTATTTTCTGCATCACATCTTCACTAAGCCCGTGTGAATTAGGGACTACCCCGGCAGGATTTCCGCAAAAAACTTCTTGAGTAAACGCATCTACTTGATACACCTTTACCCCATGGCGCACAGATTGAAGTTCCATAATTTCCCTCCTATTTACTTGTTTTTTCAAATAGGAAGGTATCCTATGGGATGATCCTTTTCAGCCTGCTCCAAAAGTTCGTAATCTACTTTTGTCTGCCTAGCCAACTTTTCTTGCAAAAACTTCTTGGTCTGCTGGGGGAACACTGCGTAAGAAATCACATCTTCAGGTTGGGTATATAAATGTCCCAACTCTTTTTTGGCCTTGTCCATTCCAGGCTCTAGATGATTGGCTGGCCTATCGGTTATAGGTTCTTCGTCACCAATTACCAATCTTTTCACTTCTTCATTTACAGGCGCAGGAGGACGGCCGTAAAGCCCCCTGAAATAATCCTTGACCTCGTTGGTCACAACCTTGTAACGCTCACCTGTAAGCAC
>DGFF01000043.1 GCA_002391545.1 Candidatus Fermentithermobacillaceae bacterium UBA3907
ACGTAGATGAGATAATCATCGCTATGCCCTCAGTATCTCCTTCTGTGATTAGAGAGATTGTGAGCATATGTGAGAATACTGGCGCCAAGATAAAGGTTTTGCCGCGGGTTGTAGACATGGCGGGAAAGCCTTTTGATTTGAGCATGGTGAAAGAGATAGACATAGAGGATCTCTTGGGAAGACCTGAAGTTCAACTAGATACAGATAAGATTGAGCGATATCTTAAGGGTAAGAAAGTTCTGGTGACAGGGGCCGGGGGTTCAATTGGATCGGAAATATGTAAGCAGGTGGCGTCCTATTCGCCTGAAATGCTGATCCTTTTGGGCCACGGAGAAAATTCTATATTTGAGGCCAAGATGGCCTTGGATCATGAGTTTCCTCAGACTAGGAAGGAACTGGTTGTAGCAGATGTGAAAGATGCTCTAAGGATGAAACAGGTATTCGATTTCTATAGGCCCGATGTGGTTTTTCATGCGGCGGCACATAAGCATGTTCCTCTAATGGAAGAAAATATCGAGGAAGCGGTTAAAACCAACATATTTGGCACGTACAATGTTGCAATGGCAGCATCTATTTATAAGACTGAAAAGTTTGTGATGATATCAACTGACAAAGCGGTTAACCCTACAAGCGTTATGGGCGCAACTAAACGAGTAGCCGAAATGATCGTTCAAGCCATGGATTCCCTGAGTGCCGATACTCAGTTTGTTTCAGTGAGGTTTGGCAATGTTTTAGGCTCGAGGGGTAGCGTAGTACCTATTTTCCGTAGGCAAATAGCCCAGGGAGGTCCTGTTACCGTTACTCACCCTGATATGAGAAGATATTTTATGACCATAGGAGAAGCAGTGGAATTAGTGCTTCAGGCGGGGACCATGGGACAAGGGGGCGAGATTTTCATCCTTAATATGGGTGACCCTGTTCGAATTGTAGATATGGCTGAACAGATGATTAGGCTATCAGGGCGTGAACCATATACCGAAATTCCCATAGTGTTTACTGGATTGCGGCAAGGCGAGAAACTTTTTGAAGAAATTCTCTCGTACGAAGAGGGACTATCAGCGACCCATCATTCCCAGATATTTGTGGCTAAACAAAACGGGCTTTGTTTAGAAGCGTTCTTTGCAGATCTTGCAGAACTAGAAAGGCTAACCTTTCCAGATAACGTAGATTTCAGAATACTTGGCAACGGAGTTTTGGCAATTCCTGTCGTCGGACATAAGGAGGAACCAACCGCCGATCCTGTTCTGGGCATAAATGTGGACCAGATCCTCGAAGTTCTCAGAAGGTTAGTTCCAGAATTTAAGAATTCGCGTTTTCTTGATGAGGAGAACGAAATCCACACAATTACAGGTGATGATGGGATAAGTTAAGGAGACGCTCTATAGGAGTATGCTGGTGGTCAGTAATGGGTAAGCAGTCTATGTTGAAAGCAGTAGGGTCGAGCGAAACGGGCACTTTCGGGGGGTCTTTGATGAAAGCGCTTCTCATCGTTTGCTTCGCTATGGCAATTGGCTGGATTATAAGCTCATTTCTGCCCAGGCCAATTCCTGAGAACGTACATGTATATTTCCACCAGTCTTATCTTGACCGCGCTTTTCAGAGAGCAGACCGTTCGTACTTAGCTACTGGGATCGAAGGAATTGTAACTTTTCTTACTTTATACTTATTCGTGACCTGGAAGTCTAAAGGCGCAGTTACGCCAAACATGTCTGCTGTAGGGCCTATATCCTCTCGTAGCGCTCTTCTCCTAGGCGCCAATTTGGCTTTACAGTGTTGTCTTTTACTCGTAGTTGTGGGGCTTCCATTTGCATGGTACAAGGGGTACTATCTTGAGAAGACCTTTGGACTTTCCCGGTTAACGCTGGGCGGATGGTTCTTGGAGTTTATTAAGGGAACGTTTCTCCAATTGATAGTTTATGCGGTCATAGGGGGAGTAGCTGCTTTTGTGATCGTGCGGTTTCCTACAAAGTGGTCCTACATTTTAACAATTCTATTTTTCTTGGGTAGCATCTTAGTAGCATATATATATCCTATTGTTATTGCGCCTCTGTTTAACAAGTTTGTCCCCTTGGAAGACGAAACTCTTTTGTCCGAAGTAAAAGGTCTATTTGCCCAGGCGGATATCAAAGTCGATAAAGTTCTAGTCATGGAGGCGTCTAGGAAAACTGCGAGAAGCAATGCGTATTTTTCAGGTGTTGGTAACACAAAGCAGGTAGTTCTTTATGACAATTTAATACAAAACCAGCCTATTGAGGAAATAAAACTTGTGTTGTCCCATGAGCTTGGGCATTGGAAACTAGGACACATACTCAAAGGGGTGCTACTTACGACAGTTGGGACATTTGTTATCCTTACAGCGTTTTCCTTAGCCTTTGGGTCTTCTGGGGCAACTCTTTCGACTGCTGACTTTCAGCGCTTATTCTTATACCTGGTTTTATTTTGCATGCTCGCGTCGTATGCACTGACACCTGTAAGTTCCTATGTGTCGAGAAAACATGAAATTGAAGCCGATCTGTTTTCTCTAGAACTCACGAAAGATCCTGATGTTTTTATTGCTGCGATGGTAAGTTTGGCTAGGGCAAACCTTAGTGATGTATCCCCGCCACCTTATATAAGGTGGTTTGCATGGACTCACCCTACCACTTTGGAAAGGATTGCCCTAGCTGAAGAATTTAGATCTTCTTTAGAAGCTTTTTAGACCGCTACTGAGCCAAGGCTAACATTGCCCTAGCATATATCTTCACTAGAAGCAGCAAGTCCTCAATAGATATGAACTCGTCAGCCTGATGAGCAGTTTCTGGAGTACCAGGCCTTACAGGGCCATATGCAACTCCTCCAGGTATCACTTTGGCGTAGGTACCCCCGCCTATAGCTATTGGAGGTGAGTAATCTCCCGTTTCTTCGCGGTAGATTTGCAGCAAGGTTTTTACCAGAAAAGAGTCTGGATCAGTATAGTGCGAATTGCTTAGACTGATTACTTCCACAGTTAGGCTAGGGGTTTCCGGTCTTTCGCAGGTCAATGCACGCTGTTTTAGCTCCTGGCCGGAGGCTTTTACAGGGTACCGAATATTGTAGATTCCGGTTACAACGGTATTTCCGTTTTTGTGAGATGATTCGCACACCCCCAGATTGCAGGATAGTTTTCCCGAAATATCATCTTCACATTCTATGTTGAGCCCCTTGCCGTATATATCTGCCGCGTGAGCCAAAAATTTGATCAGGTCGCGGGAACCTAGTTGGTCACCCAGGCAGGCGATTAGATGTAGCAGCCCGGCAACGGCGTTGGTCCCTTCCCATGGAACTGAAGCGTGGCACGCTTTTCCAGTACAATTTATGGTTAAGGCTCCGGGTTCAATAATGAATTCAAAAGATAATGGACCAGGCCCTCCCACTATATCTTCTACATGGGGTATGAATGTTTGAAGCGCGTTTACTACGTGTTGTTCTTCTCCTTCAGGCACTTTAAGAAGGGCATTAGCTTCCTCAGGTACAATATTGGGCCTTTCGCCTCCTGAAATCTGGATGAGGGAATACTTGCCTGCTTCTAAAGTCGCAGTCACTCTTACGTTCATGCTTCCTTTTTCGGCGTACACTAGGGGGAACATTGCGTCAGGCGAAAATCCATACGTTGGTTTTTCTTCGACTTCAAAGTAGTGTCTGACGCAGCGAAAACCCGATTCCTCGTTGCCTCCTACTACGTGGCGAATACGTCGATTAAGGGATGCTCCGCTTTCTTTTATAGCTTTTAGGGCGTACAGGCACGCAATAGTAGGTCCTTTGTTGTCCTGGGCTCCCCTGCCATATATTTTCCCGTTATGCACTTCTCCTAGAGGGTTTCGGGTCCATCCGGTTCCAATAGGAACTACATCTGCGTGCGTAAGGGCCATTACGATTTCGTCACCTGAGCCGATTTCTGCATGAATTGCATATCCGTCAACGTTTTTGGATGAGATGCCGAACTCGCTGGCTTTTTGAATGTAATAATCGAAGGCCCTAGCTACTTCAGGTCCGAAAGGTTGGCCTTCGGCAGGGGCCTGGTCTGTACTGAGAATGGATATGAGTTCGAGCAGTGACGAAATCATATCATCAGTGTGTTTTGGAATCCATTCATCTAAATAAGAGATAAAACTTTGTTGATCCATTGTTGGTTCCTCCTTTTATGTTTTTTTTACAACTCGCAAGGCCGTTAAAGTCCTGTCTTCAGGTCCTGATATTCCAAAGGCAAGGTGTTTTACCCCCTCCAAGTAATCAAGGGTTTCCTGGGAAATCACTTCCCCAGGGTATAAAATTGGTATTCCAGGAGGGTAACAAGTGACAACTTCTGCGCTAATCCTGTTTACGCTATCTTCGATGCGCACTCGTTCCCAAGGGCTTTGTACGGCTTCTCTTGGAATTAGGGCCATTTCGGGTAAATAGGGTACTTGGTGAATGGATTCATGACATTTGAGAAGTTTTTTTGGAACTCTTCCTTCAGCTACTGCGTTTACGAGATCCCGCAATGCGTCTACCAGAAGGTTCACGTCTTCAGGAGTATTCCCATAACTCACTATAACCAGGACGTTATAAAAATCGGACATTTCTACTTGGATGCCGTGTTCTTTACGAAGATATTCTTCTGCCTGATATCCTGTAATGCCTAACTCCCTTACAGTTATTGTCACTTTAGTGGGATCGAAAGCATCTACACCTGGGTGGTCAGTGATTTCTTCACCGAAGCAGTAGAGACCTGGAATATTGTTGACTTCTTTTCTCAGGTCCTCTGCAAGTCCTATGGCAAAGTCTAGGAGTTCTCTTCCTTCTACAGCCATCTGCTTCCGTGCAGCATCTAAAGATGCTAGAAGCAAGTACGATGGGCTTGTGGAAGCTAAGTACTGAAATGAAGCTTTGATACGAGCACCATCGATTTTCTGGCCCTTAACATGGAGTAGGGAGGCTTGAGTTAATGCTCCCAGCATTTTGTGGGCTCCTTGGGCTACAGCATCAGCACCGCACTGAAGCGCCGGTTTTGGAAGAACCGGATGAAAGTGAAAGTGGGGACCGTGAGCCTCGTCCACCAACATTAGTTTGTCGTGCAGATGAACCAGTTCAGAAAGGTCGGTCAAGTCTTGAGCCGTTCCATAGTAAGTAGGAGTGACTAAGAGAATCGCTTTTGATCTGAGCCCATCGGAGTTTTGGGTTAAACATTCCTCTAATGCCCCTTTTTCAACTCCGAGCGAAAATCCTAGATACGGGTGATACGTTGTGGGAAGGAATACCGGTTTAGCTCCAGCTAGGATAATGGCCGACAGTATAGATTTATGGATATTTCTAGGTATGATGATGGAATCTCCAATATCCACTGTAGCCAGTACCATGGTCTGAATAGCTCCTGAAGTACCGTTGACCACGAAATAAGATTGGTCGGCACCGAAAAGAGATGCTGCCAAGGCCTGGGCCTCTTTAATGCAACTTGTAGGCTCTTGCAGATCATCCATGCCGGGAACGCCAGTTACGTCGTAGGCAAGGGCCCGCTCACCTAAGACAGATAGCAATACAGGGTCAGCGCCCTTACCGCCCCTATGGCCAGGCATGTGAAAACGGACTATGCCCAAATATGCGTTGAGAGCGTCTACGATTGGGGTCCTAGTTTGATCTGGGTTCATGGATTTCCCCCCTTGATCCTTGCCCGTTATGCTTGCCTAATCTGTTGTAACGAGCAACTGCTACGCCCTTGGCAAACAGGCAACTTAGTATCTATGTTAATACTACACTGTTTTGAGGAAAACGGGGAAACAGCTAACCCTTAACGGAAAAAGCAAAATCCTCCTGCAGCATGTTTTTTGTTCCACAGGAGGTAAGTGGCGATGTCCCAGCAAAATCGTACTGAGAGTCTGTAACCTTATACATGCTATATTGCTATTACACCTTCGCTAACCCCTGATGTAGCTCTTTAGTTTGGGCAAAGCGCTATCAAAAGGTTGTCTTTTGTTGGCAAGGAACGTGACTGCATTCTCAGACTGTTTTGCCTTATTTATGTCGCGGGCATCGTACGAGGGAAGTCCACTTCCTTGTAGTTCTATTAAGCCATACAGCGCTCCTTCTTTGATCTCTATTCCAGATATGGCGCTCCAGGGATACTTGATGCATTTTTTGGCTGTTATTGAACCTGCAGCCATTCCTGATTTTAGAACGAAAACATGCTTGGATGAACAGGCGAGACCTTCTCCAGTGTTACCCGCTAATGCCACTTCGATCTTTTCCCCTGGCTCCAGATTTTCTTCGAGTAAGTTTCTTAAGGGTCCCAAATCATCCAAGGATACTTTTCCGTCGCCGCCAGCGGCAGCTGTTCTTGGCGCAGGTCGTCCTGACGTTACAACCGACATTATGTAGTCGTATTTCTTCATAATGCCCTGTTTCTCCATGCAATTGGTGCAAACGTAATTTCCGTCGATTGTCTTGAAATGCTCGTCCGATGAAAACGGTTCCTTACCACATAGATGACACTTTACCTTACCCTTCTGCGAAATGCACTTCTTGCAATACCAGGCGCCATCTACAAGGACAAGATCAACCCGTCCTAATCCTAGATTTGATGCACCACAGGATGTACAATTTGCCAATCTAACTCCCTCCCTAGATGATATATCGCAAATAGAGGGTAATAGATTTAGCATGCTCCTCAATTTTTTTCATGCCTTGCTCGCAGATAGTTTTGGGCTTCCTCTAAACGCCCAGGGAAATATAGTAGGTCAAAGGCCGATAGGGCCATAACCTTTGCAGCGGTAAGTGTTGCTTCGATGGCTCTTGGGGTTACGGTGTCGTTGGCCATTTCCCTTGAATGGCCGCGCGCATCTGTTGTAGCAAAAGAAATCTGTATACAGGGCGTTTCCCACGTTACGTTGCCTACATCAGTGACACCGCCTCCGTCTTCGGGTTCAGGCTTTGGCAATTCTTGTCCTAGGTACCCAAAGTTATCTGCAACGATAGATGCTAGCACTGGATGTTCCAAAGTCTCGCGAAAAAGCGGTTCGTAGTGTCGGAATTCGACGTTAGCGCCTACAGATTGTGCCGCTCCAAGAGCGCACTGTTTCACACGGGGTAAAACTATCTCTTCTAGATAATGTGAATCTTTAGCGCGGACAGTGAATCTGCATGTAGCTTTCTCAGGTACAATGTTGGGTGCATCTCCTCCGTGGGTAATAATTCCTGCCAACCTTACGCCATCTCTCAAATGATTCTTTATATTTCTGATGCCTATATAGGCAAGAACACACGCATCCAACGCGTTGATGCCGGCTTCAGGATTGCCTCCTGCGTGGGCGGATTTTCCATGGAACGTAATTTCAATAGGGTGGGACGCCCACGAGGTGCCTCCTAAGGAGTAAGTTTGTCCAGGATGGGCAATGAAAGCAGCATCGATGTTTGAAAATACCCCTGCTTCCGTCATAACCACTTTTCCACCTATGGTTTCTTCAGCGGGGGTCCCCAAGACTAGCCAGGTTACATCCACTTCCTCTGGTGGAAGGCATTCTTTGACACCTATAGCAGCTGCTATAGCGCTGGCCGCAATAAGGTTATGTCCGCAGCCATGCCCAATTTCTGGTAAGGCATCGTACTCGGCCATGAACGCAATCCTAGGTGTTTTGTTCCCTGTCTGGGCTGAGAAAGACGTGGGCAACCCAGCAATTTCTCGCCTTACACAAAAGCCATGTTCTTCAAGTATATGTGTGAGTTTGGATACTGCGTAAAACTCTTCTAAGCCCAACTCGGGGTTTTGATATAGAGACACTGCTATATCTTCTACTATTGGTCTTAGAGCATCTATAGCTTCCACAATTGCTTTCTTTTTCTCAAGGTAACCTTGGTTCAACAGGCTTCAACCTCGCTATCTAAACTGCTGCTAAGAAGGCAGCTACTAATCCTGCAAGAAAAACGCCATCGTATACGCCTGCTCCCCCAATTGAAAGGATACCAGGCGCAGTTCGTTTCATTTCTTCCAGATGCAAGAGATCGGCCCCTATTAGGGTGCCTATAGTGCCGGCTATATAGGCTGCTGGTGCCGGATTGCTTCTAGCGAAAATCATAGCAACTAAAGCTGCAGAAAGGGGAGGTACCATCGCAGGCACTACTATGCCTTTTCCAGGGATGGGCCTGGCTATAAAGTAACATATGACAGCCACTATAGCGGTGCATAGCAGCGATTGAAATATGGGGGCACGAGTTACAAGTAGATAAATGCTGAAACACAGGGGTATCAATGCGCCGCCAAGATTGATGGCTATGATCTGTTCTGAAACGACCGGGGGATAATAAAAAAATACTGGGAACTTGCTGGGCTTAGGTCGGGTCACTATTTTTTCGCGTTTGATAGGTATATTGATAAGGCTGCCTATTAGCGAAAATGTGAATAGAAAGAAAGCTCCTTCTGGACTAAGACCAAGGGTTTCGAAAGAAAGTGTAGCCACGTTAAGGTAAAACAAAAAGAAGAGAGCCGGGATACCAAATATGAGCATGAAGATTATGAATAGAGTGATCAATACTCAACCCCTCTTTCAGTACACTAATCTCGTTATTGTCCCAACATATTCTGCGTGCGTTTATTCCTTAAGTATAGAATATATGTAACAGGTTCTTTATTTCAAGGAACGTAGAGCAAACAAACGGTTGAACATCTATATTGAGCGAGGGCGATCACTATGAGCACGGCCAAGATGTACTGGGCGAATCCTTACGGTACAGATTTTTCCGCTACGGTATTAGACATTTGGCAAGAAGACGATGATCTGTTTTTGGTTCTGGATAAGACCTTTTTCTATCCAGAAGGAGGGGGGCAACCTTGCGATCTAGGCATCATTGTGCCTGTTGCCTCTTTGCTGGGAGAAGGCATGGGGAATATTGATGAAGTATACCGGGTTAGAAAAGTGTTTGAAGATGACGGCAGGATCATTCATGTAATGGGACAGGCTGGTTTGTCTAAGGGGCAGACAGTTTTCGGGAGGATCGATTGGGATCGCAGGTTCGACTTCATGCAGCAGCACACAGGCCAGCACATTCTTTCCCGAGGGTTCGAGGAGTTACTGGGAGCTCAAACAATAGGTTTTCATTTGGGGGATGATTACGTTTCTATAGATCTTGACGCACCTTCGATTGAGGATAGCATGCTAATGAGGGTAGAAGAT
>DGFF01000070.1 GCA_002391545.1 Candidatus Fermentithermobacillaceae bacterium UBA3907
GCTATATTGTTTCCAATCACGTCCATGCGGGTCTGGTGGGTTCTTAGACCAGACACAGCGCTGAACAACGAACGCATCATGTTTAACGCACCCCTTTTCATATATTGGGTTCGGGCGCTTCTTCCGTCGATCCGAAGCGCACGGCCTCCCTGAAAGGGTCCGGCCCCGAACGTTTACCTTATTCGTCCATGAGTACTGCACTATCTATCGAGGTAAACAAGTTTTCCCTCATTCTGTCTTCTGGGACCACAGTTACCACGGTCCTGGTCTGAGGAGCTACAAGAAACGCTGCTCCTTTCGTAACCACCAAGGTTGACTTTGCTCCTTTGGCTTGTGCCATGTCCATAGCGCTTGACAGATCCTCTATATATTCGTCTTTACTAACCTTGCCCCACTCGTTGAGGCGTTGTTCTGCATGTTTTGAGAAGCTCACACCTACATTTGCCTGCGCTTCCCGTAAGGCATCTGCAAAAGATCCGTCTTTATGGCCTACTTGCCGTGATGCACTAGTCCTAGGTTCTTTTAATATGGGTTGCACATCGGTTATCTTTAAATCCATGCCCCTTAGCCCCCAATCCAAACGATGTTCTCAATTGGGATATAATACTCTCCGCTATGAACTACTAGTCTGCCAGAAGCAAATCCAACTCCTTCCACAACGCCTGCAAAGTAACCATCTTCAAAAGCCGCTTCGAACTCTTTGCCTATGAGATGGGTTGCTTCTAACAACGCCTTGTTATATTCGCTTTCGAGCACGATCTCGCATAGTACAGAAACCTTGTTATTTAAGTCCTGGATCTGCGTAGCTGTACTGAATTGAGCCATCTGGGCAAAGAAATCCTTTTCTTCCATGGGTGCCATGGGATCCTGGTATTTCAGCTGAGTAAGTAAAATCTTCAGAAATTGATCCTCCAGGCCACCTACGAGATTTTGGTTGTCCCATACCTGGGTCGTTCCATTTTGAACTCCTTGAACTGAGATAGCCACACTTTCACCTCCGTCATACGCGATAGTCAAAAACGTTTAAACCTGAAACTATTCCCCTACCCAAATGATCTTCGTCTATATCAGGTACGGTACTTCTCAATTTCCCCTTGTTCGATGGGGTCTTTGCTCCCGCGTCCAAAGTTCGATCTTGCTGGTTCTGCCCACTTGCCATTGCGTAGTCTGCGAAGAAGCCGCTTAGGGAAAGACCTTTTTCAGCAAGGGCTTCAGCTAGACGATCATAAGAAGTTAGCAGTGCCTGCTGCGCCTCATAAGATGAAGTAATGAGTTTAACTACTATTTCTTCACCTTTTGAAGAAATCAATACGGTCAACTTACCTAGACTCGGAGGATCTAGATGAATTTCAATTCTGCTTGGTAGTTCAGAATCTGCTGCCTCCTTTAGCGTGTTGGCCAGGTTTTCCAGTTGGACTAAAGATATCTTCTCAGGAAAGGGAGTACTAACTTCATATTCGCCTGCGAAAGCTAGTAGTTGTTCGCCCGGCTCTGCGCTGCGAAGATCTTTTCGAATAGTGCTGGCGCTAACATCTGCAGGTTTCGCGTCGAGACTTTCTTTCATTCCTCCAGTGTTATCTGTTTCAGCTTCGAGGTTTTGGGCTGAATTTGTAGGCGCTGCGCGGGAAAATCCAGAAACACCTGGGGTTTCTCTAACACCTGTTTCCGCTTGTAAAGGAACTTCTTCGAGTACTATTTCTTCAGGCGATTCCAAGTGAATTTCGTTCCACTCAAGTGCAAGTTCCCCAGCGTTATCCCCTTGACCACCTGGGGCGTATCCTTCAACGTAATTGTACAACTGCTTCTCGTCTGCTCCAGTTAGTGATGCAACCTGGTAGACCGGTACTTGGATCGGCTCGTGAGATATTTGGACTTCTCCTATGATTTCATTAGATGTCGTGTTAGGGTGCTGCAATGAAGAAAATACCTCCTCACCTTGGGAAGGTCTCACCAAACTATCTTCAGCGGGAGGTTTTAAGAAGCCCACATAGGTTTTAGGTAACTGAAAAACCGCCCCTTCTTTCCCGTCATCACCTCTCGGCAAATCCCAACCAATGTTCAGCATATCCTCTCGCGTAGTATGTGTTGCTACAGTGTTCGTTAGATTTGTTACGTCCATGCCCAGAATCTGGGCAACGCCAAGTTCTTCGCCGCCATTTTGGTCTTGGTTCGGCAATGGAACATGTAATGCCGCAGCTAGCCCCATCATCATTTGCGCAAAGTCAAGCCTGTTCGAACTCCCATGCTTGGACGGTCCTTTTTGGGCGCGAACCTCCTGAGCGGGTTGCTCGATTTCCATTATCTCCATGCATAACAATGTTTCCATAGGTTTTTAAATCACCTCCTTCCCATTTCGGGTAAAGTACATGGTCCCAATTTCGTCTAGTTCCTTGCTTCGCTCCCACCAATACATATCCATATACTCTGCTAAATGCTTTTCTTTAAGCTGCTCAAGGGCTTTTTTATCCTTCGTCTTAGCGATAACTTCTTCCTGAGCCTCTCTTACTAGGACCATGTGATCATCTAGATTCTTTTCTAGTTCCTTAATGTCTTCGTCAATAGCCGCGCCGTATGCCAAAGTTGCCTTTATTTTATATAGGTCAACGCCCCCTTTCTGTTCATCAAATTGCGCCATGAGTATTCGCTTGTTTTCCAACTCTTTTTGTTTGGCCATGTCTAAAGCTTGCTCAATCAGGTACATTTCTTTAAGAAGCGCACCCAGTTTTTCTTCGGCTATGAGACGCCTTAGTTCTCTAACTTCGAGAACTTTGTCCAAAGGAAATGCAAACTTTTTCAATGACCATCCCCCAATTCTCTTATCGAACAAAAGCGTTTATTTGAATAGGGTTAATCAATGCCCTCAAATATCTTGAACATTTCTGACACGCTGTTTTCAAAAGAAACTGATTCATCAACACCTTGTCTTAGAAACGAGTTTATGTGCCCTATATACTTAAGAGACCTGTCGATATCCGGATTTGAGCCTTGCACATATGCGCCAATGTTAACTAGATCTTCTGCTTTTCGGTACGTAGCGAGGATGCTTCTTATTTCTTGGGCCAGATTTAGATGCTCTTTAGTGACTACGTCGGGCATAAGCCTGGATACGGAAGCCAAAACGTCAATTGAAGGATAGTGTCCCATCTGCGCCAGGTCTCGAGACAATACGATATGACCATCTAAGGTACCTCTGGCGGCGTCAGCTATAGGTTCATCCATATCGTCGCCTTCAACCAAGACGGTGTAGATTCCAGTGATGCTGCCTTCTTTTCCCTTGCCCGCCCTCTCCAAAAGTCTGGGCAGATTGGCGAACACAGAAGGCGTATAGCCTCTAGTCGTAGGAGGTTCGCCAATAGCCAGGCCTACTTCCCTTAGGGCCATGCACCACCTGGTGATTGAATCCATCATCAAGAGTACGTTTAAACCTTGATCGCGGAAGTACTCTGCGATAGCGGTTGCAACCCATGCAGATTTTATGCGCATTAGGGCAGGTTCGTCTGAAGTAGCTACCACTACGACTGAGCGATTCAACCCTTCTTCGCCTAAGTCTCGTTCTATAAACTCCCGTACTTCACGTCCCCTTTCGCCTATGAGGGCAATTACGTTGACGTCACCCGATGTGTTTTTAGCGATCATACCCATTAACGTAGATTTTCCAACGCCTGATCCAGAGAATATGCCAATTCGTTGGCCTTCTCCAATTGTCAAAAGGCCATCTATCGCTTTTATACCTGTAGAAAGCGGTGAGGAGATTAGACCTCTTTCAAGAGGAGCTGGGGGCTTTTCCATAACCGGATAAGATGTTTCTACGCGCCACAAGGCTTCGCCGTCTATAGGAAATCCCAACGCATTGGTAATTCTACCTAGCATATCCTTACCCACGGGTACTTTTAGATCCATGCCCGTTGCCTCAACAGTAGAACCTGGAGAAATCCCATCTAAATCGTCAAAGGGCATCAGGAGGACTTTACCGCCCCTAAAACCCACCACTTCGCCTAGAACTGGCTCTCCTGACTTGGGCATCAGTTTGCATATTTCACCCATTCTAACTTTAGGACCTGACGATTCAATCAGAAGCCCTATGATGTCTGTAACAACACCCCGGTGTGTGACTGTTTTGGCCGATTTTATCGCCTCAGAATATAGTGAGAATGGCAATTCTTTCATATCTCATCCGGCCCACTTAGGCGCATTCTAGCTTCCTCTATGGCCTCTGCGATTTTTCTCAGCTGGGTATCCAAGGTTACATCCGCTTGCCCGTGAGGACTTTCGACAATTGCTCCCGTAGATATGGACGGATCAGCAACTATTTCTATGGTCTTACTGTTGAACTGCCCTTCTAGTCCTTGCTTACCGCCTTCTAAAAGGGCTGCAAATTCAGGATTGACTCTTATTGTGATGTTTGATTCCTCCCCCAATGCCTCAATTCCCTTGCGTATCATGGGAAAAATCAACTCAGGATCATAATCTATAGATGTCCCTATTACCTTTTCAGCAATTTCTATGACTAGAGCAAGTAAGTACGGCTCACATTTTTGTAGGTATTCTTCAAAAGTTCTTTGGGACTGGGCCAGAGCTTCCCTCGCCTGCATTATTAGTTCCTCTGCCTGATTCAATCCTTCCTGGAAACCTGCGTTGTACCCCTGCTTGAAACCTTCCTGTTTTGCCTGTTCGCAAAGAAGTTTGCTTTTCACTTCTGCATCCTCGACAATGGAAAGCGCTTCTTCTCTCGCACGCTCAATCATGTCCGAGATTTGCAGGGATGGTTCTTCTAAGGTTAAAGAAGACCTCCCAACCTGGAAATCTTCGTTAGATTCCAGTTCTAGTGAGGGGATCCATACTGACGTTATCTTTTTATCTTCCGATCTAAATACTCTAGACAACTATTTCATCTCCTCCCCCGCGGCCTATGATGATTTCTCCTTGTTCTTCAAGCCTACGGATAACCGAAACAATTCGTTGCTGTGCTTCTTCTACATCCCTTATTCGGACCGGACCTAAGTACTCTATGCTCTCTTGCAGCGTCTCTGCGGCACGAGACGATAGGTTTCGGTAAATCTTATTCTTGACTTCCTCCGAAGCTGTTTTGAGAGCAAGGGGAAGGTCTCTCCCCATATCCACGTCACGCAGGAACCGCTGAACGGACCTGTCATCAAGGTAGATGATATCTTCGAACAAGAACATTCTTCGTTTTATTTCTTCTGCTAAGTCTGGAGCCTCCATTTCTAAAGCACTGAGAATTGTTTTTTCAGTTTGCCTGTCTGCGTTGTTAAGAATATCGACTATGGCTGCTATACCGCCTGCTTGGGTGTAGTCCTGTCCGGCCATGGAAAGAATTTTTCGTTCCAGAACCCGCTCAATTTCCTTGACTATATCAGGGCTTGTCCTATCCATGAGCGAAATCCTACGAGCAACTTCTACCTGCAGATCTGGTTCCAGCGCAGACATGATTTCTGCTGATTGCGAAGGGTGAAGGTAGCTAAGGATCAATGCTATTGTTTGAGGCGACTCGTTTTCCAGGAAATTAAGAATCTGGGCTGGATCGGCTTTTCTCACAGTGTCAAATGGCCTTACCTGCAAAGATGAGGTCAATCGATTGAGAACATTTCGAGCTTGTTCCTCACCTAGAGCTTTTTCTAGGAGGGTCCTTGCGTAGTCGATGCCCCCTTCTTCAAGATATTCTTGGGCAAGACACATCTCGTTAAACTCTTCCAAAACCGTATCTTTGGTTTCTTGGTCCACCTTCCGAGTCGAAGCGATCTCAAGGGTCAAAACATCGATGTCTTCGTCGCGCAAATGTTTCATGATCTGTGCAGACAAATCCGGTCCCAAGGTAATCAAAAGTATTGCAGCTTTTTCCCTGCCTGTTAAACCTCCTCTATGTGTACTCATCATCGTTCATCCTCCAGTAGCCAGGATTTGATGAGGGTAGCCACGACTTCAGGATTGGTTCTGGCCAATCTTTCTACGTTTTGTCGACTTTGTTGTCTTGCCAAAACTTCAGGAGGCGTAACCACCAATTCCTCCTCAATCGGAGCTCTAATCTCTTCTGATATTTCTTCCATCTCTCTTTCTCTGCCTCTGCGTCTTACCAAAAGGAAGATTACTATACCTGCAATTACAGCGGCACCTGCAATTACTGCATAAAGATAAGTCCTGGGCAATGTTTCTACCGGTTCAAACGCTCCACTTATACTATCGACAAGACTGGTGTCAAAAAACAGTCCTGTAACAGATATTTGGTCTTCCCGTGTTGGATCAAGGCCCAGAGCTGCTGAAACAGTTTCGGTTATAGAATCTTTCAATTCCTCGTCAAGACTCCTATTAACCACAACTGCCACAGACAGACGGGAAATGGTTCCAGGTGTCACAATGGTTTCGGTTATCCTTTGATTTACTTCAAAGTTTTCAATTACGTCGCTTCGTTGGTATTGTGTCTCGCCTCCACCTGGAGCTGCGTAAGAAGGTACATCAAGCCCTCCTGCGGTGCCACCTATTACAGACCCTGTGCCTTGATAGATCTCACTGGTTTGTTGACTACTTCTCAAAATTCCAGGAGGCTCAGACGTATATTCCGTATCAACTACCCTAATTTGATCCATGTTGAGTTCTGCACGTACTTGACATACTACGTTCCCAGGTCCCAAAACAGGAGTAAGTAGTGCCAAAAGCCTTTCCTCTAGTTCCCTTTCGGTGCTTGACGTTAGTTCGAGAACAGAATTAGGAGGCAATTCTCCAGCACCTATGTAATCGTGGCCTAAATTTTGAGATAATAGTCTGCCTGATGCATCTACCACAGTGACTTTATCTGGCGTCAGTCCTTCTACGGAACTGGCTACAAGATTTACAATGCCTTTTACAGAACTTGATGGAAGATCGTAGCCTGGCGTGGTTTTTATCAGAACCGCAGCCGTAGCTTGTTTTTGCTCATCGATGAACACAGAGGGATCTGGCAACACCACGTGGACGCGGGCATCTTCGACACCGCTGATGGACTTTATTGTTCTTGTAAGCTCCCCTGAGAGGGCTCTTACGTACTGTACTTGACGTTCAAAGTCAGTAGACCAGATACCGCTCGCCCCCATACTCTCAAAACCTACTATTCCAGAAGAAGGGAGACCTATAGATGCCAGGGACAGCCTAGTTCTATACACTTGATCAGCGGGTACCTTTATTGTGCGGCCCCCGTCGGTTAATTTGTAAGGTATGCCCTGTTTTTCCAACTCATTTACTATTTGCCCTGCGTCGGCAGGGTCCAGATTTGACCACAGGATTTCATAGTCTGGCCCTTTGGCCGATGTGATTATGAGCACCAAGAGAAGGACAAGCACAGCTGCGCCAGCTGTGATCACGACTATTTTCTGCGGTTGTTTCAAATTACCCCAGGTATTTTTGATGCCTTCACCAATTGAGGTTACAGATTCGGCCATTTTTTGCAACACCTACTCTCAGGAACTTGGAAGCCTATAAAGGCATTCTCATTATTTCTTGATACGCTTCGATGGCTTTGTTCCTTACCGAGATCACAAGATCCATGACAAGACTGGCTTTTTCCGCAGATAATACGGCAGTGTGCATATCTCGGGCATTGCCTGTAACCAGGTCAATTTGGGAAGCCAATAACTCCCGGTCCAAATCGCCAATGGCGCTATAGACCTGTTGAAACATGTTGTTGAATGAAGTACTTCTCGCCGAAGAAGGTTTTTCGTTGGCAGCGCTTCTAGTTGCACCTGTGACAGGTGTAGAAATTGGTCTAATCTCCATCAACTTTCCCCCCCTGAAAGTCAATATATTTTCCGTATTTTTAAGAACTTTCATTCCTGCACGTCATCTTGTCTATATGTGGTGCAGGAAAACCGCATCCTATATTTTGTCAAACTCTCAACATTTCCAAAGCTTTTTGCATCATAGCCTTGGAAGCTTCGATGGCTGTGACGTTCGCCTCATAGGCTCTTGTGGCTGTCATCATGTCTACCATTTCAGTCACTACGTCTACATTCGGGTATGTTACGTACCCATCTTCATCTGCATCAGGATGTCCTGGATCGTAAACTCTTCTCAGAGGTGAGTTATCTTCTGCTACACCAACAACTTTCACTCCAAATGCGTTTGACATTTCCTGGGCTAGCACATTCTTAAACGAATTGCGACCGCTTCTAGGTGCAAAAATCGCCACTTTCCTCCGGTAGATGCTGCCGTCTTCAGTACGCGTGCTTTCTGCATTTGCCAGGTTAGAAGCGATAAGGTCAAGGCGAAATCTTTGAGCAGTGAGCCCAGAAGCGCTTGTTTCCATAGACGAAAACAGGTTCACAGCTTACCTCCTCCCTTCTGTAATAGATTTTTTGAGGAGTGAGAGGTGGGAAGTTAGTTGCCTTGAAAGGGCGGAATAATGCAGAGCATTGGCAGAAATCTGAGCCATTTCCTTATCGATGTCTACATTATTTCCATCAGGTGTAATGCTTGACGTGTTCTGACTTATAATTGCAGTTTTAAAACTGGAACCGGTGATATGCATGGGGTTAGAAGTGTTCAATTTTATGGTGGAATTGACTGCATTTCTAAGATACGCGGTAAAATCTAAGTCAGCACTTTTGTAACCAGGAGTTTCGCTGTTAGCGACGTTGTTCGCTAACAGCTCATGTCTCAACCAAAGTCCATCCAGTCCTGTTTTCATTAATTTTGATATATCTGACAGTTGTTCATACCCCCCTTATGAACAAAGAACCTTCCGCAGAATTTACGGAAGGTCACCCTAGCAAAAACTACCGCCTTTCGGTAGCCCGGCGGTCATGATGAGGATCTAGCCCCCACTTTAGACCCGTAGCTTTGCGCCCCTGTCTTTAGACAGATTTGCCCTTCTCGTTTGCGGTCATAGACACGCGACTATTCAGTTGTAATGTTTACTATTCGACGGAACTTTCAGAATTCCTTCTTCTATTAACGGAAAAATGAAACATATGTTGACATTTTACCTAAGTTTGTTTAATTCATCAAGAAGTTTTTCGTTCAAAACTTTAATATATGTGCCTTTCATGCCTAGGGACTTTGTTTCTATAACCCCTGCAGATTCGAATTTTCGCAGGGCGTTAACTATTACAGATCGGGTTATACCTACCCTATCTGCTACTTTTGAGGCTACCAGACGACCTTCTGGTCCGCCAAGCTCCTCGAAGATGTGTTTCATAGCGTTAAGCTCGGAAAAGGATAGCGTACCCAGAGCTACCTGAACCGCAGCCTGTTGCCTAGCCTCTTCTGCTAGCGCCTCCTGTTTGTAGCGTATCATTTCCATGGCTGCAACTGTGGCCGCGTGTTCTACTAGAATAAGGTCGGATGTTTTGAGTTCTGTGGACATTCTGCCTAAAAGGAGAGTGCCAAGTCTTTCGCCTCCTGCTACTACAGGAACGATAGTAATTGCCATATCACTATAAGCACAATCTAAGTCTTCTCTGAACGCACACTTGGTTTCTTTGCGCACGATGTTCGGGGAGGTGTCAACGTAAGCCAAGAGGGCGTCATTGTACGAAGATGGGAGCTTATTGTTGCTAAGAACTTCGTTCTCAAGAACAGGGCAACTAAAACTAGGAGACAGATAATAACCCATAATGTGTCCGTCTTTGTCTAGTATACAAATATTGCACTGCAAAGAATCGCCAACTACACCTGCAATTGCCTGAAAGTCCACTTCTGCCGCCGCGTTTCGCAATAATTCGTTCATTTTCTTTGTTTTCTCAAGCAATATCTGCATCTTCATTCTCCTTTTCGCAATTGTGCTATCTGGATAACCTCATCTAAAGGATATATCTTGTCAGGTCTTTATCCCTCACCAAATCTCCCAGTTTACTTGTCACATATTCTTTATCGACGATAACTGTTCCTTGTATACCGTCTGGGGCATCAAACAATATATCTTCGAGAACTTTTTCCATCACAGTGTGAAGCCTTCGAGCCCCAATGTTTTCGTCTTGCTGATTTACTGTAAACGCCATTCTGGCGATTTCTGCGACCCCGTCTTCTGTAAACTCAAGGTTTACCCCATCTGTAGCAAGAAGGGCTTTATATTGGATCGTGAGACAATTCTCAGGTTCAGTAAGAATCCTTACAAAGTCATCTTCCTCTAGAGGTTCCAATTCTACTCTAATAGGGAAACGTCCCTGCAACTCAGGGATCATATCTGAAGGTTTGCTCACATGGAAGGCCCCAGCACCTATAAACAGTATATGATCAGTTTTCACAGGACCATATTTTGTGATTACGGTGGTTCCTTCGACTATTGGTAATAGATCTCTTTGGACTCCTTCTCTAGACACGTCTGGGCCTATTCCTGTTTCTCTGCCAGCAATTTTATCAAGCTCATCCAAAAACACAATTCCTAGCTGTTCACACCTGCTTAACGCTTCTGAAACCACTTCATCTTCGTCGATAAGTTTGTTAGCTTCTTCTTGAGTCAATATTTTGCGGGCTTCCATAACGGTGACCCTCTTTTTCTTGGTCTGCTTCGGCAGAAGCCCGCCGAATAGGCTATCCATATCCAACTCCATCTCTTGTACGTTAAATCCGTCAAAGAACTCTAAGCGCTGAGAAGGTGTATATTCGATCTCTATTTCGATCTCCTGGTCATCCAACTCTCCTTTTTGGAGCTGTTCCCTTACTGTACGTCGCCGAGATTGGACTTTCTCAAGTTGTTCCAAATAATCATCGTCTTGTTCCTGCTGAGTCCTGCTGGCGTACTCTCTCGCCGGATCAAAAAGGGCTTCCCATGGGTTTCGCGGAGGCTTGCTCTTTTTAGGCATAGGGCAAAGGATATCCAAGAGCCGTTCCTCTGCCAAAATGCTCGCTTTTTCAAGCACTTCCTCTGTTCTTTCCCTCTTTGTCATGCTAACCGCATTTTCGACCAGATCGCGGATAATGGAGTCCACATCGCGTCCTACGTATCCTACCTCTGTAAATTTAGAAGCTTCGACTTTCACAAATGGAGCGTTCACCAATTTGGCTAAACGCCTACAAATCTCAGTTTTTCCAACGCCTGTAGGACCCATTAGCAGGATGTTTTTGGGAATAATATCTTCTTGCATTTCCTCAGGCACCCGCTGTCGTCTTAGCCTGTTTCGAACTGCTACGGCTACGGCTCGCTTTGCCTTGTCCTGCCCTATAATATATCTATCTAGTTCCTCTACTATACGGTGAGGTGTTAGTTCTTCCACGCTGCATCACTCCAACTCTTCGACTACAATATTGTCGTTAGTGTACACGCATATAGACGCGGCTATCTTTAAGGATTCTACAGCAATTGAAGTAGCATCCATGTCGGTGAAGCGGCATAAAGCTTTTGCTGCCGCTGTAGCATAGGGCCCGCCTGAACCTATAGCGATTATTGGCTCATCTGGCTCTATAACTTCACCTGTGCCCGATACCAAAAGCAATTGAGACCTATCCATGCACACAAGCATGGCCTGAAGCTGCCTTAGCATCCTATCTGTTCGCCATTCCTTCGCTAGAGATATGGTCGATTTCATAAGATCTCCTCTAGTTTGTTCGAGATAACCTTCGAGCTTGTCAAACAAGGTCAAGGCATCTCCTACGGACCCTGCAAACCCTGCAATAACCGAATCCTTGTATATTCTACGAACTTTTCGTGCCTTTGCTTTGAGTATAGTGTTGCTGTCTTGTAGGGTTACTTGTCCGTCGCCAGCCATGGCCGATTTTCCTCCGGCCCTTACAGCAAGCACAGTAGTGCCTATGACCGGGCTGTTTGTGTTATTACTCATTTCTCTCGCTCCTTCTCAGGTTCCAATTGGTTAACACAAACATCTTCTTTTATCTGGTTTTCGGTGATGTGAGCCCTTGGGTGTGCTTCTGCATATACTTGTTTTAAATGCTCTGGCAAAACATGGGTATATATCTGGGTAGTAGTAATGCTCGCGTGACCCAACATGTCTTGCACTGAGCGCAAATCTGCACCGCCTGATATCAAGTGTGTCGCAAACGAATGCCTCAAAGTATGGGGAGAAAATTCAGAAGTATCCAATCCTGCTGCAGCCAAATACTTGTCAAGTATGCGTCCTATAGACCTTACAGATAATCTATCTCCTGACTTATTAAGAAACAAAGGTCTTTTTGTAATGTGGATAGCCTGGTCTTTGGCTGTGTAAGCGCCTTGTTGTTTTTGAGGTTGCTTTTTCTCGAAAAAGGGTCTTCCGTTTTCAAGATAGTCACCCAAAGCTTCTATGGCTACTGAGCCTATAGGGACAAATCTTTCTTTATCGCCTTTGCCTATGACTTGGACAAAGCCCAAAGAATAATCTACATCTCCCACGTTAAGTTTAGCTAGTTCGCTAACTCTTAACCCTGCACCGTAGAGCAACTCAATTATTGCCCTGTCTCTTTTTCCGTATGGTGTAGTAGTATCTATGGATTCAAACAGTTTCTCCATCTCTTCTCTAGAAAGGACTTTAGGCAAATGATTATGGGTCTTGCGCGAAGATATGTCTTTGGCAGGATTTGTTTCCAGACCTTCTCGCACAGTGAGAAATCGGCAAAAACTCCTGATCGATGAGAGTTTTCTGGAAATAGATGATCCTTTGTAGCCTTGCTGCCCTAGGTAAACTGCGTAATCACGAATGTGTTCTGACTTAATATCAGATGGAGTCAATGATTCAACGCTTATACCTTTTTTGTCCTTGACCAAATAATCGAAAAACTGATCCAGATCGTTTGCGTACGCATCAACAGTATTTGGGCTTTGAGTTTTTGAAATTCCTATTTCTATAAGAAATGCTTCTTTCCAATCAAGAAGTGAATCTGCCATTAAACCGCCTTCCTCAGGATAAACGCCATGGTTACTCAGCAAGACCTGTGTCAGATTCATGTTACCATTAGCGTAAACCTGCGGCAACAGTTTTCTCAATATTCTTAGATCTTTTGTGAATAGCCGCATTCAGGATTAGCGCACGTGTATTCTTTCGCTTTAGCACCTTTTTTTACCATGAACGAGCCGCACTTTGGACATGTCTTTCCTGGTATTGGGCGGTACCAGGATACAAAGTCGCAATTTGGATAATTGGAACAACCATAGAAAACTCGACCTTTTTTCGAGCGTCTCACTACTACATCGCCCTTGCATTTGGGGCATATAGCGCCTGTTTTTTCTAAGAAAGGTTTTGTATTCTTGCATTCAGGGTACCCTGAACACGCTATGAATTTACCATATCTGCCTTGTTTAATGACCATGGGTCGTCCGCACTTTTCGCAGTTGATGCCTGCAGGTTCGTCCTGTATCTGGACTTTTTCTATTTCCGCCTCGGCCTTTTCGATTTGCTCCTTAAAAGGTTCCCAAAAGGTAGCTATTACGGCGTTCCACTCGGCAGAACCCTCTTCTATGGCATCTAGCTGTTTTTCCATGTCAGCCGTAAACCCTACGTCAACGATAGATGGAAAATGTTCTCTTAGTATTGCATCGACCAGTCTTCCTAGCTCAGTTGGCACTAAAGAACGTTTCTCCTTGTTTACATATTCGCGTTCGATCAAAGTAGCAATAATTGGGGCGTAAGTAGACGGTCTCCCAATACCGTTTGCCTCAAGGGCCTTGACGAGAGTCGCTTCTGTATATCTTTGAGGCGGCTCTGTGAAATGCTGAGAATATTCTATGTTCTCTAAGGCTAATATTTCGTTTTCAGTGAGCGGAATTATATCAACATCTGATTCTTCCTGCTCTTCAGAGTTGTCTTTCCCCTCTTGATAAACCCTAGTGAACCCAGGAAATTTCATCCTCGAACCGGTTGCTCTGAAAATATGTTTATTCGCTTGTATGTCGCACGTGACTGTATCGTAGACTGCCGGGCTCATCTGGCTAGCGATAAACCTTTCCCAGATGAGAGTGTATAACTTGTACTGATCTGGCTTTAAGAAAGGCTTAATCTCAGATGGTATTCTGAAAACGCTTGTAGGCCTTATTGCCTCGTGGGCATCTTGAACTCCTGGAGACTCCTTGGCCTTTCTGCCCTTTTTGCCTAGGTATTCTTTTCCGTAATTTGACTGGATGAATTCCCTAGCTTGTTCTTGAGCGATAGGCGACACTCGTGTAGAATCGGTTCGCATGTAGGTTATAAGTCCTGTGTATCCTAGTTCCCCTAGGTTCACTCCTTCATATAGGCTCTGGGCAACGGCCATGGTTTTGCTTACTGAAAAGCCTAGCTTTCTCGATGCTTCTTGTTGCAAAGTAGACGTGGTAAACGGGAAAGGAGGATTTTTCCGTCTTTCTCTGCGTTTTACTGATGTTACAACGAAATCAGTGCCCTCAATGTCTCGAAGCACTTTTTCTACATCGGCGAAGGTTTTTAGCTCCTTCTTCTTTCCTTGGTAGCCGTAATATTTCGCCTTTACGGTGCCTTTTTCCCCTCTGAGTAAGGCTTCTAAAATCCAGTATTCCTCGGGTTTGAAGGACTCTATTTCCAATTCGCGGTCTACTATTATCCTCAAAGCGGCTGATTGAACTCTTCCTGCTGACAACCCAGGCCTTACTTTGCGCCACAGAAGTGGGCTTAGACTATAACCGACTAACCGATCTAAAACTCGCCGCGCCTGTTGAGAGTCTACCAAGTTTTGGTTTATTGGAACTGGTTTCGAAAGCGCGTCTTTCACCGCTGTTTCCGTAATCTCATGAAAGGTTAACCTGTTGGCCTCACTAGGATCGATTCCTAAAACCTGACATACGTGCCACGCTATAGCTTCCCCTTCCCGATCAGGGTCGGTAGCCAGATAAACAGTGGAAGCGTTCTTGGCGGCGTCCTTGAGTTCCTGAACTATCTTGCCCTTCCCCCGTATGGTTATATACTGAGGTTCGAATCCATTATCTATATCTACTCCAAGCTTGCTTTTGGGCAAGTCTCGTACATGTCCTAATGAAGCTTTTACCTGATATTTTGACTTTGTATACTTGGAAATAGTCTTTGCTTTTGTAGGAGATTCTACAATTATAAGAGGTTTTTTATTCTCTTTATTCTTATCCTTTTGTTCCATTGCCATTTCTCACCTTCTCAGATTGAATTATATAGATTTGCTGCCTAAATTAGAAATAATATACTTGCCTCCAGGTATCGACTGTACAATGCCTCGTACCTCAAGGCAAGACAAGATTGCGAGTATTCTTGATACAGGCATATTGTCTATGTTATTACATAATTCGTCCAATGTGTCACTATAGCCTAGCGCATTAAGCACAAGGGATTCTTCCAAAGTCAACGAGCCTATCGCTGTAGATTCGGAAATCTCTGGCAAGTACTCATTCTCTTTCCTGAGAAAGGATAGCACATCTTCAGCACATGTTACCAGATATGCTCCGTCTTGAATCAACCGATTGGTACCCCGGCTGTTCCTGGACTTAATGCTTCCAGGAACAGCCATAACAGGCCGGTCTTGCTTGAGGGCCCAATCTGCTGTAATTAAAGCTCCTGATTTTTCACCTGCTTCAACCACCAAGACACCAAGGGACACACCTGAGATCAGCCTATTCCGCTTGGGGAAATGCCATGGTTTAGCCTCTGTGCCCGGAGGATATTCAGATAAAAGTGCTCCACTTGAAGGAATTCTACTGTAAAGGTTGTAGTTGGATTTTGGGTACACAATATCGGGACTGTTGCCCAGACACGCTATAGTTCTTCCGTTCGCAGAAAGCGCCGCCTCATGAGCGCACGCATCGATTCCGTATGCCAAGCCTGAAATGATCGTTACGCCAGCTTCTGCCAAATCGTAGCATATTTCTTGCGCAATGCTTTTTCCTATGCTTGATGCTTTTCTAGTTCCGACTACCGCTACAGCCATCCTATCTTTTGGAATAATGGATCCCTTCACAAATAATATAGACGGAGGATCAGCAGTCTGTCTTAGGTTTTCTGGATACTCCGGGTCTTCAATGGTAATAATATCAATTCCCAGGCTAGAACATTGCTCCATTAGACGTCTGGCTTGGCCTACGTAATCAGGCGAAATGTCTTCAGCATAGGCAGTTTGAACCGGCAACGGACTTACCTTCCCATTTTCAACTGATGGGTTATTAGATTTAGATAGATGCTGAGCTATTTTGAGAATTGTGGGCTCCATTGAACACGCTCCTCGTCGGCATACAGTATTTACCAAGTTCCCATATTGTACCACACGCAAAAATAAAATGCACCATCAATACCATAAAATAGTAATTAATGTTTTGGCAGATGCACATTTAGTTGTGTTATTCTGATAACAGTGAGGTGAGGTGTTTGCTTCGCAGTTCCGAAGATTCTCTTAGGGTAAAGAAACTTTATGAGTGGGAAAACGCTAGACGAAAGGAAGCAAGCTGTATAATCGGAGTCGACGAAGTAGGAAGAGGTCCAATGGCTGGGCCAGTTGTAGCTTGTGCAGTAATATTACCTGCGAAACCCGAGATACCTCGCATAAATGACAGCAAGAAGCTTACTTCCAAAACTCGTGAGCAACTTTTCGGCTTAATCGTAGAAATTAGCATTGCAGTAGGTATAGGCATTAGATCTGCCAAGTTTATCGATGAGAATGGGATATCTGCGGCGACTTTCTCTGCAATGCGAATGGCTATTGACGAAGTCATATCCACAGGTTTTGAGCCAGGTCTTGTTCTTGTAGACGGGTATCCGATTCCGGAGTTGGAGGTAAAGCAGGAAGCCATCATAAAAGGTGATAGCAAGATTGCTTCAATAGCATGTGCATCTATTATAGCCAAGGTGGTAAGAGATGGGATAATGACACAGTACGATCGTGTGTATCCTGGCTATAGGTTCTCTCTTCACAAAGGTTATTGCACCAGATTACATCTGGATCTTCTCAGGGAAAAAGGTCCCAGCCCAATCCATCGGAAGTCTTTTAAGCCTGTTCGTGAAGTTATAAATCAGGGTTGAGACTGTTGATGTCACCTGGGCTTATCTCCTACGGCCAGAAAGCTTCATCTTGCTTGCTATAAATGATACAGCCAGGACGCTTCCGAATGCTGTTGTACCGAGCCTACCTCCTGCCCCTCCAAGAAGCAAAATTCCCCAATAGTATGCGAAACCGCTCAAAACTCCCGCTATTGTGGCAAACAGTTCGTCAGGCAAACGTGAGATCGAGGACATACCTACATAAGATCCGCATGCGCAAACTGGCGTAAGGATCCCTCCTGCTTGAGGAAACATAAGAGGCAGAAATATTCCTCCTACCAGTGCCACCAGGCCTGAAGCAATCACGCCTCCTTTTTTCAACCGGTTGTTTATGAAGAAAGAGAGGGC
>DGFF01000106.1 GCA_002391545.1 Candidatus Fermentithermobacillaceae bacterium UBA3907
TGCCATAGATTCTAAGATTAAAGATGAGAAACCTACTCTATGACCTGCACGTCAGCACCTAGGGACCTTAGTTTATCCACAATGGCTTCATAACCCCTTTGGATTATTTCAAACCCATGAACTTCGGTAGTGCCCTCTGCTGACAGGCCAGCGATCACAAGGCTGGCCCCTGCACGCAGGTCAGTTGCAGTTACAGGTGCTCCGGTAAGCTTGGGAACGCCTTCAATAATGGCCGTTTTCCCTTGGACCCTGGCTTTGGCGCCCATCTTTACCAGCTCATTCATATGACCTAATCTGTTGTCGTACATGGATTCATGAACTATGCTCACGCCAGTGGCACGCGTAAGAACCGCAGTTAAAGGCTGCTGCGCATCAGTGGGAAAGCCCGGATATGGCATTGTCCTTACATTTACGGGCTTGGGTCTTTCCGGACCAGACACTTCTATAAAGTCGCCGTTTTGTTCGATATCTGCGCCTGCCTCTCTAAGTTTGGCTACTACAGGCTCTAAGTGCTTAGTAATAACCCCTTTGATCTCTACATCGCCGGCCGTAGCCACTGCCATCATCATATATGTTGCGCTTTCCATGTCGTCAGGTATAATAGCATGCTCAGTTCCTCGAAGATCCCTAGTGCCTTTAATCCTTATAACATCGGTCCCCGCTCCATGCACGCTCCCGCCCATGGCGTTGATGAAGTTTGCAAGGTCAACTACGTGGGGTTCTTTGGCTGCGTTTTCAATTATAGTGGTCCCATCTGCCATAGAAGCTGCCAGCATAATGTTTATGGTAGCACCAACGCTGGGCATATCTAGGTAGACTGGCGCACCCTGCAAATGGTCTGCCTTGAGCCTGACTATGCCGCCTTCTACGGAAACGTCTGCGCCCAAAGCTTGAAAGCCCTTTAGATGCTGATCAATAGGCCTAGGTCCAATATCGCATCCACCTGGTAGTCCAACTTCCGCCTTACCGAACTTGGCAAGCAACACACCCATCAGGTAGTAGGATGCTCTGAGCTTGCGAACCAGATCGTATTGTGTAACGTAGGTGGAAAAGTCATTTGGCGAAATTGTCATGGTGTTTTTGTTCATGCTAACATCGACGCCAAGGCCTTCAAGGATCTGGACAAAAACTTCTACATCTCGTATAGCAGGAACGTTCTCGAGAATTGTAGTACCCTCGCCTAGAAGGGCAGCAGGGATTATGGCAACCGAGGAGTTTTTTGAACCGCTTATGGGAACTTCTCCTGCGAGCTGCTTTCGTCCTGTAATTACCAGTTTTGACATGCGTACCTTCTCCCAAGTCTTCGACTTTCTCCACGTCTTAACATCTTGTATGACACCTTTTACGATGGTACCTTAAGGCGTGCCACCGGACTCTCGCTCCAATGGCACGCCCTTTACCAGCATACACTTGTCTAAAACCAAGCCCAACTTGCCCATGATCAACTCTTCATGGCCCTTCGAAAAATCAGCTCGCTTGTTACTTGTCTTGTTACTTGTAAAAATCCAATGGATTCTTGGCCACGCCATCTACGTGCACCTCAAAATGGAGATGGGGACCTGTTGCAGAACCTGTCATTCCCACGTAACCAATTACTTTACCCTTCTCTACTTTATCTCCAGTCGCTACCGCAAACTTAGATAGATGGGCGTACCATGTTACCATGTTGCCGTGACTTATTTTTACCAGATTTCCGTATCCTCCGCTGTAACCTACAAAAGTTACAATTCCTGCATCTGCGGCTTTAACCTGCGTGCCAGAAGAAGCGGCGATGTCGATCCCCCTGTGGAAGGACCCCCATCGCCAACCGTAGTACGATGAAATAGAGCCCTGGCAGGGCCATATCAGTGTCCCTGAACCAACAGCGGGCACTTCTTTGCTACCTCTTACGATTTTCTTGACAACTGGATAAGAAGTTATCGTCTCTGACACCTTTGTGCGGGAGATGATCTTCCCATTTTCCCTTACGATCTCTTCTACTATTTGCTTCTCGCCGCTTTTACCCTCTTGGGTAACTTTTTCCTCCCAAGGCCACATCGAGGAATCATAGGTAACCTGAACTGAAAAAGGAATTGATTGCGTATACGTTACGGTTTCGCGGCTTGTCAATGTAACAAAGGGCTCAGGAACCACCAAGTTAAGGTTTTCTCCCTCTCTGATTAAGTCACCGTCTACTTCGGGATTGGCCTTTCTCAAATCGTCTACAGTAAGATTGTTAGCGTTGGCTATGGACCAAAGGCTATCTCCCCTTTGTACTGTGTAACTAAGTATCTTATCAGTGCCGCGCATGAGGATTTGCTCAGCTTCGGCTCTGGTTCTGAACATAGAAGTGGACACTTGTTTCGCTACTATATTGATCTCTTCCCCTATAAGAAGTTCTTCGCACGTAGCATGTCCAGGCTCGATTATGTTCTTTATGTAATTCTCCCTGATATCTGAAAGAGTACCCCTTGCCTCATCCTCTGACGCAAGCGCCACAACGTCTTTGCCTTCTACGCAAATGACGTAACCGATGGCTTCAAACTGAATTCGGTCTTTGATTATCTGCCCCAGTTCCTCAGGATCAGTCAGCTCTTGTTGTTTATCTCTTTTTACAACCTCGCAGGTTATTTCAGAAGCGGATTCAACCTCAGCTCCGACTTTGAAAGACTCCTCTTCTACCAGTCTGTCGATGATCTGATCGATTAGTTCCACTTCTTCTATATATCCGATTACCTCACCATCTACGCTAACTGCGTAAACTTTAGGCCTTGATAACATCACGCCTGCCGTAATCGCCACTGCTAATATGAGCCCGACTGCTATACCTATTGTTATGTAAGAATTCTTGCTAATCTTAGTGTCTTTCAACCTGCCACTTAGATTAGCAAATATGTCCGTCTTGCTGCTTAGATCTAACCTCTTATGCCTTCGTCTGGGCCGTCTGTTTCTATTCTTGCCCTCCGAATATAAGCTGTTTTCCTCCATAAGTTTCGCCGCACTTAGAAACTTCAGAATTCCCAAATCGGCTAAAACAACGCCATTCAAATTTCAAAATACATAGAGTGCAGCTTTACCCTCCTTTCCTTTCGCCTTCCAACTTCTTACCAACTTCCTGGTGCGCCTATAAAAACTAGATACCCAAACCTTGCCATGAGAAACCTGTCCGATCTTACCACAAGTCTCTGCTAGCATATACTTATGTTCATAAAGAATCGTTCTCTAATCTAATAGACTCAAACCAATAAGAACAAACCCGACGGTTTTCGTCGATAAAAATCTATTCTCTACTCAGTTCAAAATTCCTGCCGACAATTTTAGGTACTGAATATAAAGGGCAAACTCTAGTCTTAGTTTCATAATAGAGCAGCTTAGGGGATCGGGCTTCATAATATTGCCAGTCGATCCGAGAGCACCTGCGTGACAACCTCCACCGCACAAGTAGCGCGCCCAGCATTCCTTACATGTAGGCTTGTTGGGCACTCGTGCGTCGTAAAATCTTTTTCCCAAAACAGACATTTTTGAATAGGAAGGAGCAAATATGCTTCCCATCGCAAATTCGTTTTGCCCTACAAGTTGATGACATGGGTAAATATCGCCCTCAGGCGTAACTGCCAAATATTCATACCCTGCTCCGCACCCTGTAATCCGCCGCTCTGCACACACGCCATGAGTAAGGCCAATTTCGAAGTGGTAAAACTCTAATGGGTCTCCCTTTGCGAAGCACTCTTGCCAAAAATCAACTAGGTGTAAATATGACTGCTCTAGGGCTGCAAGATCCTCGGCTCGGATAGCCCAATCGGCATCTACACCCACTACAGGTTCTAAGGACAACCTTCTGAACCCTGCATCGTACAAATACTTGACATCGTTGTAAAAATCTAAATTGTATCTGGTGTAAGTACCTCTAATGTAGTAGTCTGT
>DGFF01000064.1:0-473 GCA_002391545.1 Candidatus Fermentithermobacillaceae bacterium UBA3907
CACGTCCAGCGGGGGGTTGCCGTACCTATGGGGGCGGCGGAGTTTTACGCCGGCTTAAAACAGCGCTTCCCGGAGAGAGATGGCATGTACTTCCTCCCCGACCAGGTGGTGGAGTATGACAAAAAGCGCCTGATGGTTCAGGAAGTTGAACAGTTATCCCTGTTTGTAACCGATGAAAAATCAGCCATCCAGTGGCTGCGCAGTGAACTCTCAAAGAAGCCGCAGACCTACCAGGAGATTCACCCCAAATTCCTGCGAGAACTGCACAAAGCGCCACACGAAAAGCTGCCGGAGCTCTCTGAGCTTTTAGAGCAGAACTTCCTCAAAGACGATCAGGGCTGCTGGTACGTCCCTGACCCCGGCAGGCAGGCAGATCTCGAGAAGATGCGCGAAAAGGCCCTCCTCAAAGAGTTCGAAGAATATAAAGAAGGCAGGGGCAGGCTGAAAGTCTTCCGCACCGAAGCGCTCAGGGC
>DGFF01000064.1:613-2662 GCA_002391545.1 Candidatus Fermentithermobacillaceae bacterium UBA3907
TTCCGCACCGAAGCACTGCGGGCCGGATTCAAGGCCTGCTGGGCTGCTAAAGACTATAAAACCATCGTGGAGGTGGCCAGGCGCATACCGGATACCGTCCTTCAGGAAGATACCACCCTCCTGATGTATTACGACAACGCCCTGATGCGGCTGGAAGAGTAAAGCGGTAAGCAGAAATTATCTCTATGTATGTGAGGAGGAAGGAGGAATTTGGGTGTTATTAAATAGGATAAGGGTGTCTAACTTCAGATGTTTAAGAGATATTGAAGTCCAATTTGAGCCTAACTTAACGGTTATTGTTGGAGAAAATGATAGTGGGAAGTCTACTCTTTTCGATATATTACGTATATCACTAGAAGGTGGACTTCCCGAGCCCGCCGATTTCTATTTTGGTAGTAAAGAAATTAGGTGCGAACTTGAGTTCAGTTCCCAAAAGGTTTGTAAGCTAGAATTTAGAAAAAATGATGAAGGGAAAGTCATAAAAACGTTGAAAGAGATCGTCTTCTGGGGCGATTTACGCTCTTATTTAGAAGCTACTGATGCCATTGATGCCCTAGGTATTGACGAAATAAGAGAGGTACTAGCTCGGTACGGAAAGCCATCACGAAAAAGAACCCTTGATAGTATCAAAGATGAATTTAGGACATTTCTTGAGGAAAACCGCGAGAAAATTGAAAACCACAAGGAAGAAGAAGTGGAAGTTGAGACAATTGAAGGAATACCGGAACTAATACTAGTGGATGGAAAGAGGTTTGAAAATATTAACGACTTTGTTAGGGATGTATATTTGAAGGAAGATTTCCGAGGCATATGGAGTGCCCTAATAGAGACAGGAGGTTCGCAAAAATCCCTTTCCGATATTTTCCAAGATAGGCTGCGGGATATCGAAGTACAGAAGCAGAAGGAGGTTAACGAAGAGGTTCTTCCCAGGCTTCAAGAGTTCCTTCCTAATGTGCACAGAGTTGCAATTACTATTAAACACCAGACCTATGATATCACAAAGAGTGTAACTGTTAATGTTGCATTTGAAGATAATGAGGGTAGAGAGGTTTCCGTGGCCAAGAAAGGGGATGGCACCAAACGCAGAACTACATTAGCATTATTAAGACATAAAGCAGAGAAGGATCGGAGCTCTGGAAACAAATTGTTTCTGTTTGACGAACCAGATACTCATTTACACGTGAGGGCTCAGCGCGAGTTAATTAATGTTCTTGAAAAGATAGCTACAGATAATCAAGTTATCATTACGACCCACTCACCTTTCATATTGAACAGTATGGATGCATCTAACGTAAGATTGCTGTGCTTAAAGGATGGTGTGTCGCGTATTAGGTCTTTGGCAGACGATTGTGAAGTAAGAAATGTATTGAAATCTCTCGGTATAGAAAATACCAATCTCTTTTTCACTAGAAAAATCTTGTTCGTTGAAGGGGAATCTGAGGAAGTTGCTGTTCCGATCCTTTTCAATAGGTATACAGGGAGATATTTGCATAACGAACTTATTGCAATACTGAATGCCAAGGGTCGTGATAGTATACCGCACTTAGCCAGAATCATTAACGAGTTGATGAGTGATGTGCCCATAACTGTGCTAGTGGATAACGACCTTGCGTATAGGCCTAAAACAAGACTACTGCTTGAAGCTTTAGAGCAACACGCAGAAATAAAACGTTTTGAAATCGGCTATAAGGAGTTTGAGGATGCATTTGATAATGAGACGATTTATGAAGCAGTAAGACAGCATTATGCCGGAGAAGTCAATGAACAATGGACCAAAGAAGCTATTGAAGAAAAAAGAAAACAGTTACAACAGAACCCACATTACAAGTTTGGAGATGCATTGGCAAAGTTAGCTAGGGCTGATAAAGTAGTAATAGCTAAGGCGATAGCTCGATACTGTCCCAAAGACAAAATACCCCAAGAACTAGTGCAATTATTTGATTTCCTCAGAGAATGATGTTGAGACACCTTTTAGGAGCAGCACAAACATGAATACCAGTTCATATACTGTTTTTTCACCCGGATCTTGGGCCTGGAGCCGGGAGTACC
>DGFF01000071.1 GCA_002391545.1 Candidatus Fermentithermobacillaceae bacterium UBA3907
AACCCCCGTCCCTTTTGCTTCTCTTTTTGCTTCTCTTTTGCTTCGTTTTGTCTTGACTGATCAGGTAATGAATTCTAGACTTGACATAAGGTGTTGTTTGTTTCTTTGAAAGCGGCTCGAGGAGGTGATTAGTGTTGTCATCAGAGGTGTTTTCTGAATCGGTGATTGAAATAGAGCGGCTTTTGAGACGTGTTTCTTTTATCATTAAAAAGCGGGGGCGAGACATCCTCAAAGATTTTGACATAACTACCCCTCAGTTTCTAGCTCTTCAGGTTTTGCGCGATCACCCCGGAATTACCATGGGAGAACTGTGTGATAAGTTGTTCCTGGCTTATTCTACTGCTACTGATCTAGTTGATCGTATGGAAAATCACGGTTATGTAACGCGCCAACGTGATCCCGAAGATCGAAGAGTGATTCGGCTGTTTATAACAGAGAAGGGCGAGTCTATTATAGGCGAAGTAATTACTGCAAGAAGGCGTTATGTGGATCAAATACTCAAAGAGCTAAGTGAAGAGGAGATTGAACAATTAGCCAGGTCACTGGAAAAACTGAACTCCTTAATGAGGCCACAGAACGTTTGAGCATAATATGGGAATTACGGTAGATAAAAAGCGCCCAAGCCGTATTTATCCATTTTGTTTAGGTGGGTATGCGCGTTCGTGAGGGGCTTTTTGCCTTTTAATTGAGGGTGTTTTTCAGTCATTAAAAACCAGGGGTGATATGCAGTGTTTCTTGAATATATACTCATATTCGCAGCAAGAGTTTGCGATGTAAGTCTTTCTACCTTGAGAATGATAATGGTAGTGCGTGGGAAAAAGTACCCAGCCGCCGCTATAGGCATGGTTGAAGCAACCATATATATTGCCGCATTAGGGCGGGTAATGACGAATATCAACGACCCATGGAAGATGCTAGCATATGGACTGGGTTTTGCCACAGGAACTTTGTTAGGCAGTACTATTGAGGAAAGATTAGCTATGGGTTACGTATCATTGGAAGTAATTCCTCCTGAGGAGACTGCTGAGGAACTGTTAAAGGCTCTAAGAACTGCAGGCTACGGTGTAACGGTTCTCACTGGCTACGGCCTTAAGGGCGAGAAAATGGTTCTGATGATTTCAACTGATAGAAAGAGCCTTCCTAGACTAACTGAGATAATCGAGGAGTTTGCACCGGATTCTTTTGTGACTATCCTAGAAACCAGAGCTGTGCGGGGAGGAGTTACTCCTTACAGACATACAAAATGATATGCTGGCAAATAACCCTTAGCGTTGGCTTGCTTGAGGTTGTTTTGTGGCAAACAAATTAGGAAATCGACGGATTCTAGTGCAAAGAGGTGTATGAAATGAGAGTAGATGGTCGCAAACCTGACGAGCTAAGGCCTGTTACAATAACTCCTGGGTTTTTGAAGTACCCTATCGGATCGTGTCTAGTTGAAACAGGTGAGACAATGGTGATATGTACAGCAATGATAGAAGATAAAGTGCCACCTTTTTTGAAAGGTACGTCTTCCGGGTGGATTACTGCAGAATATTCTATGTTGCCAGGAGCTACACAAACTAGAACATCCAGGGAAGTAGCGAGAGGGAGGCAAGGCGGGCGGACTATGGAAATCCAACGACTTATAGGCAGAAGTCTTCGGGCCGTGGTAGACCTTTCGTTATTAGGCGAAAGAACCATATGGTTAGATTGCGATGTTATTCAGGCCGATGGTGGGACGAGAACCGCCTCCATTACGGGGAGTTTTGTGAGTTTGGCCCTTGCCCTTGCCAAATTGAACGAAACTGAAAACTGGCCCCATTCTCCTATTACCGATTACGTGGCTGCGGTCAGCGTGGGGATATATGAAGGCCAGACCATACTGGATCTTTGCTACGCTGAAGACGTTGCAGCAGAAGTAGATATGAACGTAGTCATAACAGGCAAGGGCGAGTACGTGGAGATTCAAGGAACTGCCGAACATGCTCCTTTTAGCCATGCCCAACTCGAACAATTATTAGACCTTGCTCATAGCGGCGTAGGTGAACTTATAAAGATCCAGAAGCAGGTTCTGGGCCCCGGAGTTTTGGATCTTTAAATAATGTATAATGGAAGTTGAGACATAGTTTTCGTGCGAATTGACATATAGTTGGTATATCAAGTTTGGGAAATGGTGGTTTTCAATGTGAAGCAAGCAAAAGTGACTCTAGCGGTTGCATCGAGGAATAGAGACAAGGTAAATGAATTAGAACGCATATTTTCCCAGATTAGGCCCGATGTTGAATGGACCTTTTTGAGCGCCGATGATCTTAATATGCCCGATGTTGAGGAAACGGGCAAAACCTTTATGGATAATGCCGTTATAAAGGCGATTTCCGGGGCAAAGCACTCAGGTCGTATATGCATTGGCGAAGACTCAGGGCTTGAAGTTGATGTGTTAGGTGGCGCTCCAGGTGTGCACTCCCACAGGTTTTCCGAGACAGGCTCCGACGATGATAACAATCGGCTTCTATTAGACCTTCTTAAAGATGTTCCACCTGAAAAGCGGACGTGCCGGTACACTTGCGCAATTGCTATAGCTGATGCTCAGGGCGTTGTGGGTGGAGGCGAAGGGCATGTAGAGGGTATTATAGATGTGGAGCTCAGAGGGACCAACGGCTTCGGGTATGATCCCCTGTTTTACTCACCGGAACTGGGCAAAACTTTCGGCGAGGCATCTAGCGAAGAGAAGGATAGGGTAAGCCACAGGAGAAGAGCCATCGAGAATCTGTTGAACCAAGTAAAAGAAGAGTTTGTATGATAATCCGTGGGGTGGGTTGAAGAAGGGGTGGTAAGTTGCTGGTAGGAATTACTTCCGACACCCATGGATACAGGGGAAGAATACGAGAATGTGCATCGGATTTACAGCAATGTGACTATATTCTTCATGCGGGAGATTTTTACGAAGATAGTCAGTATATTGCGGCATACACCAATCGCAGGGTTATAGCCGTTGTTGGAAACTGTGATCACATGGTGTCAGGCCCTGTTGAAGAAACTGTCGTTTTAGGTGGAAAGAAAATCTATCTAACCCATGGTCATCTTTACAAAGTGAAGCAAGGAACAACTTTGCTTGCCCGCAAAGCTAAGAGTTTAAA
>DGFF01000008.1:0-797 GCA_002391545.1 Candidatus Fermentithermobacillaceae bacterium UBA3907
AAATCACATGTGAAAAAGGTACTCGATTTCCCACGAAAAAGTTGTATGAGTATGCACAGCTTGGTATAGTTAAAATGTCGGAGATGGGGGAATAGCAGGAAAGCCCACGCATGAAGTTTGCACATTGTTTATCAACGGAAAATGGTTGGATGGCAAAAGGACAACACTTTCAAAAGAAGGTGGTGAAAATTAATGGTTATTATCGATGGCAAAATAGTAGAAGGAAAAAAGAAGATAGAGGTTAGAAACCCTGCCTCGTATGATCAAATAGTAGAGATTTGCGATGCCGCAGATAGCGAGCAAGCTACAGAGGCTGTAAAAGCCGCCTGGAAGGCTTATCCAGCTTGGAGCAAATTAGACATTAAAGAACGAGCAAACATTCTAGAGGAGGCTGCAGATCGGTTAGAGCAATTAGCTGTAGAGGCAGAGTGGCCGCAGCTGCTTACTAAGGAACAGGGTAAAGTAGTATCTGAGTCTATGGGTGACTGCATGCTGCCCGTCTTTGTACTCCGTCTCTCCTCTACCATGGCTGACAAACTGATAGCACAGCAAGAGATTGTGCAGGATCCGCCAGGCTGGTGGCGGGTAAAAAGGGATCCTATTGGAGTAGTGTCTGTTATTAGCCCTTGGAATTGGCCCGTATGTTTGACCTGGATGCCAATGCAACAGGCCCTTTTGGCTGGTAATACCGTGGTCGTTAAACCTGCTTCCAATACCCCCCTAACCGTTTCCAAAACGATAGAAGCAGTCATTGATTTATTCCCCCCAGGAGTAATTAACTTCGTACCTGGATCAGC
>DGFF01000008.1:975-5320 GCA_002391545.1 Candidatus Fermentithermobacillaceae bacterium UBA3907
GGTGGAAACGATGCGGCAATTGTCTTAGACGACGCTGACTTGAGTGAAAGCACTATGGAACGCATACTCTGGGGTGTGTTCATGACTAGTGGACAGGTGTGCATGGCTATAAAGCGGCTTTATGTCCACGAATCAATTTACGAGGAATTTGTTAAATCTTTTACTGAAATGGCTTCCGAGATAGTGGTGGGCAATGGTTTGGATCCGCGCACTACTATGGGCCCTCTTAACAACAAAGAACAATTGGAAAAGGTGAAAAGGCTCGTGGAAGATACAAGAAAGCGCGGGGCCAAAGTTGTTCAGGTCGGGAAAAAACTTGATGAGGAAGCGTTTGAAAAAGGCTATTTCCACCTTCCAACTATTATTACCGGTGTAGATGGTACCTTTGATGTAGTTAATCAAGAGCAATTCGGCCCGGTCATTCCTATTATGTCGTTTAGGGACGATGAAGAGGCTATAAAGTTAGCCAATGACACTCCCTACGGTTTGGGCTCCTCAGTTTGGACAACAAATGAGGAGAGAGGCGTGAAAATAGCCGAACAGTTTGAAGCCGGTTATACGTGGATCAATCACCACAGCGTTAATGTCCTCGAATTAATGGCACCTTTTGGCGGACAGAAACAAAGTGGCATAGGGCGCAGTTTGGGACTGGACGGATTGTTGAGCTACACTGAAGCTCACACCATTGTGAGTAAATGGATGTAGAAAGTAAAGTAAGGGGGATTCTTTCTAACCTTTTAAACGGGGGAGGAATTCCCCCTTTTTCAAGCTTGGTCATTCGGGAAATTTTGATAGTGTGGGATTGGTTGAATATATACCAAATGAGTTCACCATTGATTCGGGCGTCACCGAAGACAAACCTTTGGTGTATCCCCGCTGCGCCTAATGTTAGTTATATTTCTCAAGGTACGTCTCGAGCATCACATTGAACATCTTTCCGTGGTTTGGATATTTCAAATGCAATAGTTCATGCAAGATCACTTGGAATCTTACCTCTCTAGGTTCATCCAAAAGGGATTTGTCGAAGGTCAGTCTCCCTCTGCTTGAGCAGCTAGCCCATTTTGTCTTCATCTCTCGAATGTGGATTTCTTTAGGTTCTACACCTACGTCTTTCGCCAACATCCTTACTTCCTCTTTGAACTCCTGCGCTGATATCACTCCTATGATCCACCTCCGCCTTTGATAGTGCACATTATATTCTTGACCAGCTCGGTCACGGTCTTAGCGTCGGTTTCTCCAGAATGAAAAATAGCCTTATACAACATCTTCCTGACCTCTTGATCCTGCCTTGGGTCTTTTTGCCAATGGGGGTATCTTTCGAACACTTCGGCCAATTGATTTGCCATACCTTCAGCATCCTGAAACCCAGCTTCCTTAAGCATCCAATAGACGGTAAACACTTGCTCAGACATACCTTTTTCAGACTGCTCTGCCTTGGCCGCGTTGATCTCGGCAATTATCTCCTTAATCTGCTCCAAGGTTTCTGCGGTAGTTTTCTGCCTATTTTCGTATTGCCTCACGACTGCTTCAGCTTTGGCAGCAATAGAAGTAAGATAAGGAGCCGTCTCGCCTTCTTTTTCCGCTGTGATCTCAATGATTCTAATCAAATTGTATATTTTCTCTATATCAGAAACGCCACTTTCTTCGATTTTCCTTAGAAGTTCTTCGTTTATCTCAACTACTTCTAAAGTAGGGCCTATAGGACCGCTTTCAGTGTGTTCTCTCACGAGCGCAGCAGTTTTTCTCAAAAAATCCTTATCGACTGGTATTTTTCTCTCGTAGTTTTCTCTAACAGTCCGGAACATCCTCGAAAGCGTCTCATAGTCATCCAAATAGGGACTTAAGAAAGGATCGGGAGATATAATCTCATACATATCAGACAACTGCCTAAAGAACTTGTAAAACTCCTGCCTTTCCTCTTCATCGAAGAAGTATTCCAAAACAGCTTCTACAGCTTTATCCCGCTCTTTCCCTTCAATTAATGATAGGTATTTTCCCTTCGCTACTTTCATCTCATCGGTAAATCTCTCTCTAAGAACCTCAATATCTCTCACAATCCCAGCTATGTCCTGAGAATCAAAGGCAAGGGCTTTTTCCAGGTTATCGAAGATACCTACAAAGTCTACAACCAAGCCTGCTGATTTCTTTCGCCCCTGATCATCTTCATAGGGTCTATTCACGCGAGCAATGGCTTGTAAAAGCACGTGATCTCGCATGGGTTTGTCTAGATACATGCAGTATAGGATAGGGGCATCGAAGCCTGTAAGGAGTTTTTCAGTGACAATTAGTATTTTTGGCGTTTCATCGGCTCTCCTAAATGCTTTCCTTATCCTTTTCTCCTCAGTCTCTGAAAGATGGTATTTGGCCAAGTGATCTGGATCGTTGTAAAATGGGCTATAAACAACCTCTGAATACTCAGCAGGCAGGTGTTTGTCTAATTCTTCTTTGTACAAAGCGCAACCCTCTCTATCTACAGCAACCAAAAACGCTTTATAGCCCATTGGTTCTACAAACTCCCTGTAGTGATCTGCTACAAATTTAGCCACCTTTTCAACTCTTTCTTTGTTCTTGAGCACACTTCTGAGAGTCACTGCTCTTTCCAATACCTTGTTGAGTTCCTCTATATCGCTGACTCCTTCGACCTCAGCTAATTGGAGGAATTCTCTTTCGAGAATCTCTTTGTCGATCTGAAGTTCGCTAGGAGCAAGGGTATAGTACAAGGGAACAGTTGTGCCATCTTGTATGGACTCGGCAATGCTGTATTTATCCAAATACCCTTGAGGTGGATCATCTGTTCCGAACTGAACAAAAGTCCCCTTACCGTATTGGGTTTTGTCAATAGGCGTGCCAGTGAAACCTATATATGTAGCGTTTGGAAGTGCGCCCATCAGGTAGTTACCAAGTTTCCCAGTTGTAGTTCTATGGGCTTCATCGATAAGAACGAAAATATTTTCTCTAAGGTTCGTGTTTTCAGGCATATTTTCGAACTTATGGATCATGGATACAATCAGACCCCTTTTATCTTGTTTGAGAAGGGCCTCTAGATGCTTCTTACTTTCGGCAACTTCCACACGCTCGATGCCCAAAGCGCTTATATTCCCGAAAAGCTGACTTTCCAATTCGTTCCGATCCACAAGCATAATGACTGTTGGGTTTTGGAATATAGGATCATGAATTATCTTTTGCGCCGCTACTATCATAGTGTAAGTTTTGCCCGAGCCTTGAGTATGCCAGATCAGGCCCCTTTTCTTTTCCTTATCTCCTGCCCTTTCAATTACTTTGGTCACTGCACGCATCTGGTGAGGTCTTAACACGATTTTCTTAAGTTCGTCGTCTTGTCTCGCAAACATGGTAAAATCGACTAGCAACCTTATGCATGTCTCTCGATCTAAGAAGGTTTTTACCTGGGTTTCAAAATCTCCCTTGAGTTCATTTTTCCATTTGAAAAGAAACTTGCCAGAGGTATTCCAGGTACCACTGTAGTAATAGTCCAAAATATCAGTCAACGCATATACCTGCATCACAGCCAAGAGCTCGGGACATTCTCGGTGATACCTTTTTATCTGCTCTAGCGCCTCGCTCATGGCTTCGGTTTTGTGAGCCGCTTTTGTTTCAACGAATAGTACCGGGATTCCGTTTATGAAAAACACTATGTCTGGTCTGATGGTCTGAGTTCTGTTAGTAAATTGAAATTCGTCTGTTACGTGAAACGTATTTCTATGGATGTTTTCAGTATCAATAAACGTTACGTTTCTTTCCCGCTTCTCGTTGGGGACAAATACAGTGCCAATACCCTTTAGATATTTCCATGCAGTTAGGTTTCCTTCAATATTGGGCAAGACGGTTGAAAGTCTTTTTATTAGTTCTTCTGCCAAAAGGTTATCCATAAAGTCTGGGTTTAGCCTTTGCATCTGGTCTACGAATGTATCTTTTAGTATAAAGCCGGTCTCACCACCTCGTAGTCCTAAAGCTTCTTCAGGGGAGATATAGTCCCAACCAAGGTTCAAAAATACCTTGGTTCCATCTGAGGCAACATATTCTGCCGTCGGCTCTTGTACATAACCTAATATGGGGACCTGGACAGAATATTTTTCCCCTCCGAACTTACCCATATCTTCACCTCCAACTTACAGACAGGTGCTTCAGTTTTACTCCTTTGCTTCATATGTACACCTACCATATCTACTAGCTCGTAGAGCATAAGGCTCCTATGTTCATACTGACAACTCAATCTCATCCATATCCAAGTGATTGACTCTTATCTTAGCGGTCATAAGGTCATGTAAAAGGGTGTTGAACAGATCATCCAGGGCTTTCTTCACATTCTCCTCTGCTTCAATCTTCT
>DGFF01000010.1 GCA_002391545.1 Candidatus Fermentithermobacillaceae bacterium UBA3907
ATAACCTTATTTACCTCATCATAGCGGAAGAACCGCCCTTCACAGGAAATATCTGTATATCTAGGCATTTGGTAGGACTTTTATGAATAAAGGTCGAACTAATTGACTTATGAAGTAATCATGACATACTACATAAGTATATCGGTAAGTTCGTAATACTGTGTTCTCTCAGGATCTTAGGGATTGTTCTCGCTATCCTGGAATCATATCGGCGCGGAACTCAAAAAATAGAGCACAAAATGGAGACTCAATTGCCGGCACCCTGGAAATCTAATACCCTCTTAGTGTGCAACGCTAAGGGGGGTATGAAGAAAGGATGCTAGCAATGGAGCAAATATATCGTATCAAGTATCTGCATGATTATGAAGGGAAGTCAATGAGGGAAGTAGCTGAGGAAACAGGCCATCATTTCTTAACTGTTAAGAAATACGCAACTACACAGGATTTTAATTATGAACCGAAGCCTCCCCAAAAACGCGCCGGGAAACTCGACCCGTTCAAACCATTGATTGATCAATGGCTAAAAGACGATCTTAACGCTAAGCCAAAACAGCGGCATACAGCTCAAAGAATCTATAACAGGCTGAGAGAAATCTACGGAGATGAATTTAACGTCTCAGATAGAGCTGTAAGAAAGTACGTTGCCAAGCGTCGACAGGAGATGTCCATGCCGGATCAAGGGTACATACCACTTAAGCATCCGCCGGGAGAAGCCCAGGCTGATTTCGGAGAAGCGGAATTCTACGAAAGGGGCATCAAATACGAAGGGTACTACCTTAACCTTTCCCTACCGTATAGCAATGCCGGATACCTTCAGCTGTTCAAAGGACAGAGCCAAGAATGCCTTTTGGAAGGCCTTAAGGCCATTTTTGAACACATGGGATGCGTCCCTACGTTTATCTGGTTTGATAATATGTCTGCCATAGTTAAAGCCATCGGCAAGGATTCCAATAGGGACTTAACCAAAGGGTTTGAACGGTTTATGCTTCACCATGGGTTTTTCTCTAATTTTTGTAATCCTGAAAGTGCGCATGAGAAAGGCAATGTAGAAAACAAGGTAGGATACCACAGGCGAAATATGCTGGTACCAATCCCTCGTTTCAATGATCTTAAGGAGTTTAACAAAGAGCTGCTGAGACGATGCGATGAAGACATGCAAAGAAAGAACTACAAAAAGGGGAAAACCATATCAGAACTCTTCGAGAAGGATAGGGCAGCTATGAATCCCTTGCCTAATATACCCTTTGAAATATATAAGCTTGAGCCTGCAAAAGCTGATAAATACGGCAAAGTAAGGTTCGGAAACTGTCTTTATTCATCCTCGCCTGCTTTGGCAGGCCAAGAAGTTTGGGTAAAGGCTACAGCGAGTCGAGTGATTATACTAAACCAAGAATACGAAGAAGTGGTAGCCCACGATAGGCTTTACGGTAAGCAAAAGGAATCTATGAAGTGGTCTCCCTATTTAGAGCTCATGGCAAGGAGGCCCAGGGCGTTAAAGTACACGGAATTCTTTAACCAATTGCCATCACCGATTCAGGAGTTTTTTGACAGGTGTTCACTTTTTGAGAAGAAACGGGCATTGAAGCTGCTGGCAAAAATAGCCCGGGAAGGCAGCCTGGAGCGTGCTATAGATGCGTTTTCCGAAGCGATTAAGAGTAATGTGTATGATCATGACAGCCTTTGGGCCATATATACTCGATTAACTTCGGACCCCATTGAAATTGCTGACGCTACACTTCCGGATAAAGTTCCGGAACTTAAGGGGTATAGTCCTGACATTACCGTCTACGACAGGCTGCTGGGAGGTGGGCGGTAATGGAGACCTTAATTGAAACCTGTTGCAAGAAGCTAAAGATTGGCAAAGGCTTCTACGAGGGATATAAAGACATCCAAGCTGAAACCCATGAGGAATTCCTCTTGAAACTCTTAGAACAGGAATTAAAAAACCGGGAAATAGCTCGGAAGAAGAGGCTCTTAAAGGCAGCTAACTTTGACGTGATTAAGACATTTGACAATTACTCTTTTGACGAAGTCCAGATACCTACGTCTCTATCAATAGAAAACCTCAAAAGTGGCAGTTTCATTGAGAAAAAAGAGAATCTAATTCTCTTTGGGCCGGTAGGCACAGGGAAGACCCATTTGGCAACTGCTATCGGGGTAGAAGCATGTAACCGGGGAAAACCGGTTAAGTTTTTCAGAACAGCGTCCCTGGTAAACCAACTTGTATCAGCTAAGGCTTCCGGGGAACTCCCGAAGCTGTTTAAACAGATCCGAAAATGCGATCTGTTAATCCGAAAATGCGATCTGTTAATCTGCGATGAGTGGGGATACATCCCGTTTGAAAGAGAAGGGACACAGCTATTATTCCAGGTTATCTCAGAATGCTATGAGACCAAGAGCGTTATCATCACCACAAACCTTGAGTTTAGCAAGTGGAATGGGGTGTTTTATGATGAGAAGATGACTTCTGCAATCATTGACAGGCTTGTGCACCACAGTCATTTGCTGATCTTTACCGGAACCAGCTGGCGGCTAAAACACTCTACCATCAATTGCTAAAACTGGATCCAGGGTGCTACACTTCTTAAGTTCCGGAAGAGAGTGCGGACAAAAACATAGGGTTACGAAAAAATACAATGCAACGCGGTCTTGCATATCTAACGGCACTAAAAAAGAGTACTATTAATATCAGCTACTACACTACGAACATATTACTTGTTGTGAACTTACAAAGAATAACTAAAGGTGTTCGCGGCGACTTTACCAGATTTGAGATCTAGAATTATTAGAAGTTGTTGATTGATTACCGAACGAAGCAACTTTACTGAAAAGCTCACCAAGTATTGACCTACCGAAGCAAGCAAACAAGACATCACCAACGACCAAACGGGTAGCCGCAGATCAACAAACATACCCAAAGCCGATACCACGATGATACATAGAGCCTAAACGATTTTTACCCAGAGAAAGAAATTCATGAGCAGTTATCTCGTTCGTCGGGAAACAACTAACGAACTGAATGAAAGCTGCTTGTTCAACATTGTTACCGAATGTAGTTTTCCTCAGGGCAGCATCAGGTTTTTGTCCGCACTCTCTGTGTTTGATCCTTTCTTACCGTCAAACAACCGCGATGAGTGTCGAAAAAGGAAGGTCGATGCAATGTATGCTATTCATTGGGACACAAACACAGGCGGTATTTTACTATCGGACAGTAAGGGGTGTGGTATAGGAAGCGAGATCAGACCGGTGTTCTTTGAGGAGTTAGACTTATTGGGTTTTGATGATTACTGGACATATCCTCGCGTTGAAGACCCTCTCCTATGGGTAACCAACGGTCGCAAGTACTACTATCGAGGCGAGTTAGTTGCAGAAGCCAAAGGAGGAGATTTGTTTACCAAACCTCAGTTAAATATATATCATTCAGGGTTACGAATAAGACCTATAGATATGAACACAATGCTCTTGAAAAATGAGCAATTGCTTCAAGGGATAGTGCAGAACTCTCTGAGTTTTATCTGTCAAACATACGCACAGTATCAAGGTGAATCGGACATCATCGCAGTAGCTTTCTCAGGTGGTAAAGATTCGATTGTAGTCCTAGATTTGGTACAGAGAGCACTGGAACCAAGTCAGTTTCTAGTTGTTTTTAGTGATACAAGTATGGAGATAAGCCATACCTACCAAGCAGTCGAGGTAGCAAAACGCCACTGGTCTCACTTGCGATTCTACACTGCACGAAGCTTTAATAATGCTGAGACTACTTGGCGGGAAATGGGACCTCCAAGCCGTATTCACCGCTGGTGCTGCACTGTTCATAAGACTGCTCCCACACTTCTGTTATTGCGCAAGTTGATGGGAAAACCATCGGTCACCACTCTGATTTTTGACGGTGTACGTCGCGAGGAAAGTCCTAATCGCTCCGCATACAAAGCCGTGACTCTTAGCAGAAAACACAAAACGCAGACTAATGCAAGCCCCATTATTGATTGGAATGCCGGCGAGGTGTTTCTATATCTCTTTAGTCGCAGGTTAATGCTTAACAAGGCTTACCGTTTCGGCATAACTCGAGTCGGCTGTATCATTTGCCCCATGACGTCTGATTGGCGAGATTCGATTACTATGGCTGTGTATGCTGATGAAGCTCAGTCTTTTGTCGAGGAATTAAAAAACTACGCTCTGGCCGCGGGAGTCAGATCTCAAAGTGTGAACAGCTACTTATCAAAGGGCGCATGGAAGGGACGGGCTGGGGGCAGATACCTTCTAAACGGAGGCAATAGAGTCTTCGAAGAGCACAGAAAGGACGATATCATTTTCACTTTACGTCAGCCTAGTGAAGATTGGCAAATGTGGGCGAAGACTCTCGGACGACAAGTCTTGTTGGGTGAGGGTCAAGGCCTTATTGAGCGAGACGGAATGGTTTATCCGTATGTGATCAGGCGAACTGATAGCAGTATAGTAGTGGAAGTATCCGGTCTTGCCAAAGCAGAACGTTCCGTCCTGAATGCATTTCGGGCTGTAGCTATGAAAGCTGCCTACTGCAGTCACTGTCAAGGCTGCGAGGTTGAGTGCCCTATGGGAGCTTTAGATACAAAGCTGCAAGTCCGAATAAATGATAGGTGTACCGCTTGCGTTGCGTGCCACAACTTAGGAAAGACTGCATGTCTTGCTGCTAAGTCTCTTACAACCAGCGAAAGGGGTCAAATCATGGGTTCCGGTCACACGATGAGTTTATCCTCTTACCAGACTTTTGGAATGCGAAAAACATGGGTAGCTGATTTCCTTCGATTACAAGAAGACTGGTTGAGTAATAACAATCTTGGAAACCGACAGCTGGATTCTATGCTTATATGGCTGAAGCAAGCCGATATGGTTACTGGTGGCAGAAAATCGTTTGCTATTACGCAGTTGACTAGAGTGCTAGCAGACTTTGGAGCTGATAGTCTCCTAACGTGGGCCATAATATGGACTAATCTAGCACGCAACTCAGGTCTAGTACAATGGCATGTAACTTGTATTCCCTGGGGTTCGGCATTGCTAAGAACGGAATTCATAGACGCGCTAGGAGATAGCTATCACCTTAGCGAGAGATCCCGAAAAAACGCAATAACAGCATTGCTTCAATTAATTACCGAAACGCCTTTAGGACAAGAGTTAGGCCTAGGCAAACAAGAATCTCTAGGCAAACGCAATGTCAGACTGCATAAAGAGGGCTGGCAAGCTCCTGATTCGATTGCTATCTTATATTCCTTGTATCGCTATGCCGAAAAAACCGGCAAGTATGATCTAACTGTCAGCGAGCTATATGAGGGTGCAGAAGAAGGACCATATGCTTTGTTCGGAGTACCACTGGAAAAGCTGAAGGGAATTCTCCAAGGCCTATCAGCTCAACATCATGACTTTATCAAAGTAGACATTGTTCGAGATTTGGACAATATCTTTCTTAATAACACACGTCAGGCTATAGAGGTGCTAAATCTCAGATAGATTCACTTCAATGCCTAGTTTAGAGCACATGACTTTTACGGATAAGACTTAGCAAAAGAACTCGTTTAGAAACACAGTCCATTAGCGAGAAGAGTCTAGTCTGAGCTAAGTTGAGGCAAAACCACGCGGTAAGAACAAGACTTGAAAAGATGGCCTTTGTATCTGGCTTTTTCCGAAATAACTATCAGACTGGATCTTGGTTAGTACTTTCGTACGGCAAGCAGTTTATTTCGAGGGAGCTTGCTTTTGCAAACCAAGATTAATTCTGCCTCAACGAGTGTGCAATAGTATTCTCTAGAGAGCACAAGGAGGGGTGGTAGTGTGGCGATATAGCAAGTATCTTACTGTGAGCGAGGACTTTATCCCTGTATTTTCGGAAGAAGCAGATAAGAATATGAAAGATAACTGGAAAGCCTTTATTCCCCACACTCATATGAAAGAACTGTTAGAGAAATTAATTATTGCCTTAGAAAGAAGCCATAGCAAAGATAAGCTTAATCTGTGGCTAACGGGAGCCTACGGAACAGGAAAAACATATGCTTCTTTTGTGATTAAGCATTTACTAGAAGATCCTATCGAAGAGATTGAAAACTATGTATTAAGGCATGACCTTTTATCTCCTTTGTGGCCAAGATTAAAAGCGCTACGAAGTACAAACCCTTACCTAGTTATTTACCACTCTTCTTCGGGGCAAATCACGACTGCTCGTCGTCTTATGATAGAGATACAACAAGCAATCAAGAACCGGTTAAGGGATTATGGCTATACCAGCGTCTTCAGTTCTAGTATCATGGACCAACTTGTAAACAAGCTAAACGACAGTAGAGAGATACTTAATTGGGAGAACATTTTCAAGGAGCATCGGGGCCGTTTTCGAACAGCAGCCTCACCTGCAGAAGTTATAGAGCGTCTGCAAGCCGGAGATGTAGCAATGGGAGAACAGGTAGCGGAGGCGTTGGAAGAGGAAGGCATAACTTTAATCGACTCACCTGGGGATGTGAAGGCGTGGATAAGAGAAGTCATTAGTGCAAATAACCTACAGGGTATTGTTTTTATTTGGGATGAGTTTACTGAGTTTTTCGCAAACAACGTTGGGGTAACCCCGTTACAGGAGTTAGCCCAAGCTACAGCGGACATGCCTTTCTATTTATTTCTGATTACCCACAGGGCTGTAAGCCAGTTCGGCCGCATTGATGATGATACCCGCAAGAAATTGATGGATCGGTTTCACAGTTGTCGATTAGAAATGAACCCTGTTACGGCGTACAGACTCATTGCCAACGTGATTGAGGCAAATCCTGATCTTCGTGATGACTGGGACGCAAAGCAGAACTCTCTCTGGAGCCAGGTAGACGTAGCTGCACTGGACATAGACCTCCTTGGCGAACAAGTAAGAAGAGCGGAGCTCAAGTCGCTCGCACCTATTCATCCGATTTCAGCTTATCTTTTGGCTAATATTTCATCGTTATATAGTTCAAGCCAGCGCACTTTTTTCCGGTTTCTAAAGGAAAAGGAAACAGGCTCGTTCCAATGGTTCATAACGAATTATCCCAGCGATAACTGGTATTGGCTGACTCCTGATTATCTCTGGTTATATTTCTTTGAAAAGACTAAGATTGAGGATGTTGAGAAAATATCTGATGTCCTGAATCACTACAGCCTAGTTAAAGATCGTTTGAACCCTGACGAACTGCGGGTTTTCAGAGTCGCGATGCTACTTATAGCTCTACAACGACAAACGCAAAGTGTCTCTACATTACTTAACCCAAGACGCTCAGTTATTAAGCGAATGTTCCTAGGTACACCCCTTTACAACCGAGTGGAAGAGATAACTGAAAAACTAGTATCAAAAGAGATTATCCTAAGTGTATCGTCCGGTAATGACTACGAATACATGATTCCAACAGCAACTATTGATTCAGAGAAAATGCAGCAATATCAGGACAAAGCTTGGCATAGTCTAAAAATGGAAAGGATGATTAGCTCAGAGAATCCGGATGCTGAGTTTGCTGCTCGTTTGGAGGAACTGCTGATGTTACAGGGAGCAGCTAAACTTAGGCATCCGATTCGGATCGTCTCTGGAAAACTACTAAAGAATAGACCTGAACATGTAATCCGCGGGGCAAAAAAACCTTATCAAATAGGTGTGATTTTGGTAGTTGCTCAAGAAGATAACGATTTGATAGATACTGAGCTGATAGCCAAGGAGATTACTAAAGATCACTGTGACTACTGTATTCTCATCAGTCAAATGGCTTTTGGCTCTAAGCGGTGGCGTGAATGGATAGAGTTTAAGGCTAAGTCATGGTACTACGAAGAAATGCGCGATAACAACATGAAGAGATACTATAGTACTAAAGCTGAGAATACTGTAGCTGAATGGATTAATGCCATACGCAAAAGTGAGGTAAGAGCTTTCTTCCGAGGAGAAGAAGAGAGATTGTCTGGTTGTACAGCAATCCTTGACTACCTTGACGAATTAGCCGAGATCGTTTTCCCTGAGGGACCTGAAAATATAGATAAGACTGCCACCTTGTACACAAATCCCTGGGGAAAAGTCGGGGCCGAAATAGGTCTCCACATAGCTACAAATATACAGCGACCCTATAGACACGTCGTGGAAGAGTTGGAAAGGAAAGGTTTGTGGGACGAAGATGGTTTAAACCGTCACAGTAGTCATCCTGTCGTAAAAATGAAAAAAGAAATCGACGATATCTTTGCCAGGAATGATTCTGTGAATATCTATCGATTGTGGACTCGCATGCAACAGCCTCCTTATGGTCTAATGCCCTCACCGATTGGCATATTGCTGTTCGCATTTCTTTTGAGAAGCTATGCCACAGGCTATTATTACTCGGATGGAGTTAATTCTCTAGCTTTGAACCCGAACAAGCTCGCAGAACTTGTGCATGAAGTACTAAAAGGTACTGGCTCATTTGAAGACTATACCATTCGTAAGATGTCAACTGAAGGTGAACAGTTCTGCGAGATAGCCAGGGATGTTTTTCACCTTACTCCACAACAAGCCGCATATCCGGAGGAAGCTCGCAAGAGTATGATTGCTTCCATAATCGGGCTCGGCTATCCGTTATGGACTGTAATTTACTATGCTCAAGCAATATATCAGTCAGACATGATTGAAAACGTTGGAAAAGCGGTAGCATCATTGGGGAGGGCGTTGGTATACGATCGGTCGGAATTGAATGATTCAGAAATGAAGGCAATCGTAGATGCTGTGCAGCCAGTGCGCGATCCTCTGAGTAGGTGTTTGAGTAGAGACCTAATGCGAACCGGCATGCGCAGGTTTTGGATTCTTCACGCTCCTAAGCTCCAAACACTAGGTGAAGCTATCGGCCTGGATGAAACTAAGATAATGACTCGACTCCGCTCGCTGTTGAACGAGGATGTTAATATGTGGGACGAAAACCGTGTAAAAGAAAAGCTGCCAATCGTCGTTAAGGAATTAGATTTACTAGACGCTATGAACATGCTGTGCGAGACTCGGAAACAAGACCTTAGTACCATCCGAGATTACTTTATTACTCACTGGTTCAATAGCAAGTTTCCATTGCTTTCTCATAAAGAGGGCCAACCAGATCATATTGCCAGACTTGTAGATTATGTTTACGAGCTTGTATATCACCCCGATCAGCTGCCAAATGAAAACCTAGCAGACGACATCCGTGAATTCAAAGACCAGTTATCGATTGCCCTTAAATCAGTCGTGCCTATAACAGGTATGCTAGCAGAGAAGTTCACAGGCCAGAAGATTAGTGAACAAGAAGCTTCAGAGTTATACCGAACCCTACCAAATCTATCCAATGCAACATCAGCTGAGGTCCGTGAAGCGATTCTGCGTACTTTGCCCCAGCAGACTAGACATAAAAAGATGGATTATATACGGCAGTCATGGAAAGACCACACCGGGTTTGAATCTCCTGCCAGTTGGAGTGAGGAAATGCGTACCCCTATTCAGTGGGTACTAGAGGGTGAAGCCCATAATGCTTTCTTTAGTCAATACGATAGGCTTGAACAATTACCGGAGCACGAATTAGATCAAGCTATTGCTTACCTGTCGCGACATTTGTCTGAATTAGCCGTACTGAATGATAATGACTATGTTTTAGATCGGTTTGTACAAGCAGCAGCTGGTGATTACGCAGCTCTCATTAGACAATCAGGCAACGCAAGCGATGTAAGAGACTATGTGTACCGCAGCTTTGATGGCAAAGTATACCAGTGGCCTTTGCGACTTAGTGAAGTCAACCAAAAAGTGAGACAGTGGGTACACGAAAACTACTACTCATCCGCATATCCAAAACTGATCAGACTCATAGATGAAATGCCACCAAACAGTGTAAAAAACGTCATCAAACAATTGATATCGAAAGATGCTCTAGTTGGAATCCGCCTCATGACTGCTATCAAAGACAAGAGCTGAGTGAGGTGAAGGCAATGGGATAGATTTCTCAAGCGCAGATGAATTGACCGCTTTTCTGAAAAAAGAGCAAGAGAAAGCTGAACGCTTTGCAACTAGGTTTATTTTGGTTCAGGGCTGCTCAGCGTGGGATTCTTTAATTCCGAAGCTAAATCTTGAGGTTGATAGGGTTGTTCGTTTATCCGATTTTTGTAGTGCATCAGATGTTTTTCCAGACATGGAACGCCTAAGATCTTTCTTGGAGAGCGATGTAAGTGGCTGCCACAGTATCTTACTTATCCCCCTAGCTGAATGCATTCGCATTGATCCTGAAACGAGAGATGTCATTAAATGGTTAGCTGTGTGGCCAGCAGAAAAGATAAATAGAATCTACGTACCTCTACTAGCAGTAGAAGAGTTTTTTGATGAGGCTATTAACCGTGTACCTCGATATCATGAAAAACTACTTCCGGATTCGTTGGTTCTGAGAGGAAATGGCGACTCTGAGGTGATAGTCGCACCGTTCTCCGCCAAGGATGACGATAGGAAGAGAATAAACGGCATAAGGGAATACCTGTCATTATGGTCACAAAAGAGTATTCGTAAGGCATGGCTTGTAACCGAAATGGCCAAGTGGCTTCCTCTGCGAGAGACAAGAGGCGAGTGCCGGATCAGTATTTATCCATCAAGCTTCGATTATGTGCGGAGGAGTTTTCGATGGGAAGAAATACGTGAAGAGTGGGGCACTTGCGAACAATGGGATTGGCTGGCTGCTCGCGTTAACCAAGACGAAGATTTGAATCAGTTGGCAGCTCGTCTCTTGGAAGTCATTGACTACAATTCCGGTCAGTTGTTCAATATGTGGCAGAGGGTGTCTAAACAACTACGTTGGTTGATATGGTTGTGGAGTAAAGCCAGAAGTAAACCAGAGACATATCTGTATGATGTTATCCAGAAGAATAACAGCATTAATGACTTCGGTTATCACGCTAGCACCCAGGTTTTCTATCAAACCTTACCAATTCCATTGCGTACGTCTGAAGAAAGGAAGCAGTTGCTGGAGTATCTAGGCATAGACTATATGCCTCCTACCTTTTGGAACCATTATAATGCACTGACAGACCCGCTTCACAAAATCTCGGTGTTAACAGATATATCTCAACAAGAACGGAAGGAAGTAGTGGAATGCGTTAGAGAGCTACTAATCCGAAAAATCGATCAGAGCAAATGGTGGGATTATCTTGTGTTAGCGTTTCCTGCACTTGCCTGGTATCTCCAGCCAGCAGTTACAGGCGATGAATTTGCGGACAACTATTTTCGTGTTTTTAACCGTTGTCGCGTGAAAGACAGTCCTAATAAGCATCTCAATTCTCAATTAGATCGCTGGGCGGGAGAACAACTACTATGGAATTATCGTCCTAGAAGCGATCGGATCTCCCAATTGCGTGCTGAAGGAGCAAAGATACTGTGGGTTGATGGTCTAGGTATGGAATGGACCGGATTGTTAACCCGACATCTGTGTCGAAATCGAGAAATAGACTGTTCTCTTACTATAGCCCGATGCAATCTACCTACAACTACGGAGGCTAATAGAGAATGGGAAACAGACGAAGAAGTTGATCGAGAGCTAGATAGCATTGCTCATCATTACGATTATTCGTTCCCGGAGTCATTTTTGAAAGCTATGGAAGTTGTAGAAAGAGTAGCTAACAGAGCATTAGCCTTGTTAGCGCAACACCCAGTTGTGGTTATTACTTCAGATCATGGTTTAAGTCGGTTTGTCGTGTCTCACATGCAGAAAAAGAGAGTACCAGATGGTTTAGAAGCAGAAGCATCGGGTCGGTTTGCATCGGTCAAGCAAGGGAGCTACCACACTGAGTCGCACTACCCACTTTTATCGAGTCAAGACTATGCTATATGGTTAACTCATGACAGTTTCCAAGTAGCTGGGTCTTGCAGAGGCGAAGCTCACGGTGGAGCTACACCGGAAGAATGTTTAGTCCCTATCATAGTCCTTCGGAAAATAAGTGAGATACGGGAGAAATCTGCCAAGTTCACACCGATTACGACGCCTGTAAAACTAAATGTTGCAAGTGAAGGTTCACTTATAATACGAAGTGACCGAGTTATTGTTGAAAGGATTGAGTTGCGTGTGACAGGTTATCAGGTGCCAGGCCACTCTGAGGACGGGCTGAACTGGTCGTTCCATCTACGAGACTGGAAGCCTGGCAGGTACAGAGGAAGACTATTTTCTGCCAACAGGCTAATAGGCGAAGTCTGTTTTGAAGCTGTTAAAGGTATTCTTGAGCAAGATGTCGGACTGTGAGGTGAGTTAGCTTGAACGCTGCCACTGACTTAATGCAAAAAACTAAAACCTGTTTTGACGGTATGATCGTTTACAAACATCCCACTCAGAATAAGTTCTTTGCTTCACTTAGCATACCCCCCTATCTGCGTGACTGGATAATTATGCGTTTTGCTGATGACGACGGAAGAGTTGACCTTGACGAGGTTAGCGCTTTTGTAAAAAAGAACATTCCTAGCAAGAGAGATTGGGAATTACTGAAAAGCAGAATGATAAAAGAAGGCGAGCGCGTCAGGTTCTTAGCAAAACTAAGAGTGGAAATAGATGTGAGGACTGGAGAAGGTTTCTTTAGCTTACCAGATTTAGGCTTCCCGAGTCGTAAACGTGAGGCATTGGTGAGCAGTCCAGTTCTTCGTCAATATAGCCATGAGTTGTTAGCGGAGAGTGAAACGTGGGGCATTATTGAGTGTGATTGGAACCCATTCGGTCTTACGGGCAAAGAAGGCGACGGAGTCATTCGAATGATCGATTACAAACCATTTCAGCCCTATAGAATCGATATCGAGTTTTTCCAGGACGCAAGAAAGGCGTTCAGCACCGATGAATGGATAGACTTATTACTGCTAGCTGTAGATTACAATCCGGCAGGATTCTTGAGCACTAGGCAAAAACTTACCCTCCTTGCTCGCTTGCTGCCTTTCGTAGAAAAACGTGTCAACCTCATTGAGTTAGCACCAAAAGGAACTGGCAAGTCTTATTTAATGTCCCAAATATCAAAACACGGATGGTTAGTAAGTGGTGGTAGCATTAGCCGGGCTAGATTATTCTATGATATTAGCAAGAAAGCGCGAGGTCTGGTAAGCCGATATGACTATGTAGCATTTGATGAAGTACAAACCATCAGCTTCCCCGATGCGGACGAGGTTAGAGGCGCGTTAAAAGGGTATTTGGAATCAGGTGAATATCGAGTCGGCGATTATCGAGGAGTGGGAGATGCGGGCTTGGTATTGATGGGCAACATTCCTGATGAGAAGATGAACATAAACATTAATATGTTTACAGAGTTACCCAACGCTTTTCAAGAATCTGCCCTCATAGACCGTTTTCATGGATTCATAGAAGGTTGGCATATTCCACGCATGCGTGAAAACATGAAAGCGATAGGATGGGCACTCAACGTGGAATATTTCTCTGAAATCATGCATGCTCTTAGAAATGATATTATCTATCCTGCACTAATAGACGAGCTCCTAGAAATACCAAAATCAAGCGATACACGAGATACTACGGCAGTCAAGCGCATTTGCTCCGGATTCATGAAACTATTATTTCCTCACGTAAAGAGTGTAGACAGCGTTAACAAGGATGAATTCGAAATATATTGTTTGGAACCAGCCCTCCATATGCGACAGATTATCAAAGGTCAACTTCACATTATGGACAGTGAGTATTCTGATAGTATACCTGTGATCTCGATTCGCTGAGATCGCAGGATGCAGCGAACACTCCGAGCACTCATGACTAAAAACCGATCTCTTGGAATTTGTGCTGACATTTGGTTTAGGGCATTGATTCCGTAGTTTTTCTGTGTTCCCAAACGGTAGGGAATCGCTTGCGATTACAACGACGAACAACAATTACCCAAGCTAATATGGATTCGCTAACATAAAACTGAGCCATTTCGGGGCGAAA
>DGFF01000046.1 GCA_002391545.1 Candidatus Fermentithermobacillaceae bacterium UBA3907
AGATGTGTATAAGAGACAGGTCGGTACCAAGCCGTTAGCCGGTTTTTTTGTGGAAAGGGATAGGCTCCAGTCAGGGTTGTCTTCTGGGGTCATAGTGATTGAAGCGGAGGCAGAGGATGGGACCATGCATACAGCCAGATTTGCTGTTGAGCAAGGACGTCTATTGGGATGTTTGAAACCCCCTACTGGCGGCGCTGATATGCAGCAAAAGGTGGCAACCGGTAATGAATTACTTCTTAGCGAAGGTAATGCAATTCCATTGACTAATGCCTCTGACTTGGAAAACATGGTTGAGATGTTAAGGCAAAGATGGGATCACCTAATCAAGAAAGGAGGCGAAGCCAGCAATTGGTTAACGCAGAACCGATTAATTGAATAGGAGCGAAAGTGATTGAGGTATCAGGCAGAATACATGGGAAGTGTAGAGGGTATCTTTTCTGAACTGGGAGAAGGTTCCCTATCTTTTCAGCTCACAGCGATATATGAAAGAAAGAGAGAGCGGAAGGTCGCAGATCCTGCAGTCTGCCGATTCCAAGATTATACCCACCTTATTTATCCACCTAGCCAATTTTATTATCACAGTGCCAAAACTGATGACCTGTCGTTATCCCCTAAAACCTATGCCGCCAGATTACAGCAGGCATGGTTTCATCTGCCCTATGCTGTTTACAGTTACCATGTAACCTCGCGAGAGACAACAGACGCCACATGTGTCCCTCAATCTAGCAGATTCTCGAATACCCAGACCCGTAAAAAACCAGATGTCAGTGAAGGTCGGGTAAGCCCTATTGTTCCTAAAGAGTTTGGGGGTCGATACGAGCGTCAGTCCAGGTGGCTTGATGGAAAAGTAGGGCCACCGCTCCAGTTTTCCTTTGCTTGCAAGAGGGGAATCGTAGGGGCGTGGTTTTGCCAAAGACCGAGCACAGAAAGGAGAAGGATGGAGAGTGTCACCTACATTGGGATCATATTCTATACCTTTGGACGCTCCTAGCGAACAAAGAGCACTATTTATAAAAGATACGGCTTTCTATGCGACTCCAGATAGTGAGTACGGCAAGTTTTACATAGATGTTTTTAATGAGTTGCCTGCCAAGACTACATATCCCGGTTTCATGGAAACCATTGCCCAGTGGCGGGCTAGGGGTGGCATCAAGGTGAAACTTTTTGGTGACTCCCAGCAATACGAGAATTGGTCTACATCAGATGGTATAGAATATGTGTCTTCTGCGGATTTGATGGATGATATGTATGCTAAAAATCTGCCCTTCAACCCAGAATTTCTTGATTGCCCAGTCATTATTGACGTAAGCGACGAAACAAAGGAGCCAAAACTGGCATACGCTCTCTGGGGGCCCAAAAGCCAAAGAGCAAGGAACGACCTAGACGTTATTTGCGTGCCAAGAGATTTGACGAAATGGCTGTTTAGCGATGCTCGAGATTACTATGGCTTTAGAACAAAGGTTTGGGTGGGAAGCCACGTTGCAGTTGCGTTACAAAACCCCAAGGGCCACGTTTCAGAAAGAGAATTTGTATTGTGCAAAGAATTAGACAAGTCTAGAGAAAAGTCTTTGTCTGCAAAGTCACCCTTGGGACGAAAACTCCTAGGCAAATTCCCTGGAGACACTTTCTTTTACCAAGCGCCAGCTGGCTCAATGAAATGCGAAGTTCTATGGGTGTCGCCAAATCCAGTGGGTATGCATCCAAACAGGGTTCTTTTGTCGTCTCTCGATATAGGCAAGATAGATTTTATGGTCAGATCTATGACAAAGATGTATCCCGAATTACAGTGGTTTGAAGACTTTGTGAAATGTCTCCGAGACCGAGAATCATCAAGTTGCAGCATAAATTGCAGATCATGTAGTGACTTGTCATATACGATGTGCATAGATAATTGTATGCAAAAGCGCGATGAGTGTAGGTACTGTGCTACAAACAAAGACAACCCTCTTTTTTGCAGTTTGTTGCTTGCGCAGGATATAGAATTGCTGGAGGGCACGTGCAGTATATGCGGTTATCCCCTTGACCGTGATGGTTTATGCTCTAAATTTTGCCAACATGTAGATGATCTTGTAAGAACTATTGTGGTTGGGATTTACCGGCCTTATCACCAGGGACAAGGTCGATTGCTTGAGAGCCTTCTCAGTAAGATGATCCTTGGCTTTAAGAGTAATCCGTGTTTGGTGATCCCATTGGGCAATCTGATGGTTTCAAGGCTTTTGAGGGAGAATCTTCCTGTTCGAACCGTGGTAACAGGAGTGCCAGCACATGAGAAAGATATAGAGTCTAGCGGTTTTGATCGAGTCGGGCTGCTGTGCCAGTGGATTTCGCTGAACCTTGGCTTAAGGTACGAACCGGATCTCATCACAAAGACGAGATATGGAAGTTCAAGAACTGACAGGGAAGACAGTCTTTTCGAGTGCACCAAGGATTTATCGGCGTACAATACGGTTTTGTTGGTAGATGATGTCGCTACTACCTTTTCTACCTTGGGGCGTTGTGCAAAGTCTCTGCGGGAGGCCGGCGTGTCGCAAGTAATTGGATGTTCTCTGAGTCGCACCGTAGGCTAAAACCTTACGATCTAACCATCGAAATGTTTCTTGGCAACCGCTGGGTTTTTGGCGTATCTGGGGAGTTTTCGTTAAAGATGCATTGGGACCTTCTTCTAACGAGAGCGTATGATAATTATAAGGATTTGTGATTCAGTTTGTTTGACGATTATTGCCTAAAGACTGGATGAAAGGAGGTTCCATTATGTTGGCGAAGATGTTTCGCACCATCGCCGTTGTTTTACTCATTTGCGGTTTGGTCATATGCGTTTCAGGATGTTCTACTGTCAAACCTGTTGCTTTAGATGAGGAAGAGGTGCCCTACGAGATTAGAGAACTTGCGGAAAAACGCTTTAGTGAACCAGACTGTCACCCTCGGAAAACTGAATACTACGTATGGGAGCCAGAAGGCGATGGATATTTCCTTATTGGGATCGTAGAATGGGAATCGGCAACTATCTCAGGATATATTTTCACGGACATGATATTTGGCTTGTTCAAGGAAACCACAGATGAGGAAGGAAATCCAGTGTGGACCGGGAGACTGCACAACGGACAAGGGTCCACCGGGTTCTCACCTGATGGAATAGCAGCCACTGCTTCATTCTCGACCCACAAGTTTGGTGCCGATTGTTGGAGCGAGTACGCTGTAGGTTGGGTAAAGAATCCTAAAGTAACTAAGATCGAGGTAGTCCAACCTGAGAATGAAGGCGCAGTCACATTCACAGCCAAAATTAAGAACGGATTCTGGTGGGCAGGGCCTTATGAATGGCGCCGTCAACATGAAATGGGCAATCCTAAGGTATATGCTTACAGCAAGTCTGGCAAAGTGTTGTACAAGGTGAACTTCGATCGTCCATCTCCGTAGGAAGCATGGGGACGGTTCTCATGCTTCCATTTATTTAGGGGGACGTTATTGCGTAAGCATGAGAACTGTCCCGAACCTCGGATAATCTCCAAACACTTGTTACCGACTCTCCCTGTCGGTATAGGTAAGTTATAATACGCTAAACAGGGCATTTTTGCTAAGTGACACCGCGATAACCACGAGT